>JAITQV010000328.1 GCA_031288765.1 Planctomycetaceae bacterium | reverse complement strand
CAAAAAATAAGTTTTTCTAAATTGTTGCTTCGGTTGTTTTCAAATCACCCCAAACAGGTAAAAGCACATCAAGTAATTTCAAATACCGTTGATATTTTACTTCGTAAATATCAGCAAATTTCGGATTGGGATCGAAACGGCGGTTAATAGTAACCATTTTTTCACAGGCTTCACTGTAAGTCTTGTAAATTCCAACCGCAACCGCTCCGCAAAGCGCTGCCCCAAAACATCCGAGTTCTGTTCCGGTCGGAATTTCAATAGGAAGTTGGAAAATATCCGAGAACATTTGAGCCCAAACAGGACTATTGACCGCACCGCCTGTCAACCGAATCGTTTGCGGACGCCCGCGAAACCGGAATAACCGTTCGGAATGCCAGCGATGACCAAAACAAATCCCTTCAAACACCGCCCGCATAACTTGCGATCGTGAATGCCGCCCGTCCAAACCAAATAAACAGGCTTTGGCATCAAGATGAATCGGATTGCCGTACAAAAACGGCAAAAACACAATACCGGTATTGTCCGGCTGCGTTTCCCCAACAAGAAAACTGCAATAATCGTAAATATTTTCTTTTGCTCCGCGAAGTTGCAATAATTCTTTATCGCTTTGAAAGAATTGCGAAACAAACCATTCGAGATTGCCGGCTGAAATCGCACTTCCCTCAAGCATCAAATAATATCCGTCTATACTGTAACAACTCGTCATAAACATCTCTTTATCAATGACGGGAATTTTCGAAATGGAAAGGTTGTTGCCCCAAGTTCCGGCAACCATACAAAACAACGTTTCATCGGTCATTCCAACAGCAAGACCGCAAGCATCAATATCAAACATTCCGCCGGCAACCGGAGTTCCTTCGGCAAGTCCGGTTTGTTCGGCAGCCTCCGGCGTAACACAACCGCAAATATCCGCTGACCTTTTGAGCGGCGGCATCAAATGTTTCCAATCGGCAAGTCCCCAAATTTCAAGAACTTCATCATCGTAATCCGCAGCCGCATTATTAATCAGACTTGTTCCCGACATATCCGTGAGTTCCATATACGCCTCACCCGTCAGTCGATAACGTACAAAATCCTTGACCATAAACAAATATCGCGCTCGGGACATTGTTTCCGGTTCGTTGTCGATTAACCACCGAAGCAATGCGTTAGGTTGTGCCGCCCAGATATTCTGCATTGTTTTGGGCATGATCCGCTCAGGAATATTGTTGCGCGTCCATTCCTCAATATATTTTCGTGCGCGGTTGTCGGAAGAAATAATTCCGTTACGAACCGGACGCCCTTCGGCGTCAACAAGATACAACCCGTTTCCGTGACCGGTACAAGTAACAGAAACAATCTCTTGCGGAGAAATGTTTGATTGGCGAATGACTTCACGAATCACTTCACAAACATTATTCCAAAGAGCGTTCATATCATTCTCCGTCCAGCCGGGATGGAGATAAATATGTTCGATTTTCCGTGACGCTGCGGCGTGTTCCTTTCCTGCGGTATCGAAAACCGCCGCTTTAATCATCGTCGAACCGCAATCAATCCCAATCAAATATTGTGTTAATGATGTCATAAAAGTAAAAGTAATTATCTATAAGGAAAGTTCTAAAATATTCGTAAATAATATCTATTCAGTTACATGAAACTAGGGCTGAAAGCCCTTAATATCATGTAACTGAATAATACAATTGAATTGATCTTGACCCGATGGGAGCAATTCGGTATCCTCTCTTCGCAACAATTTTTTCAATTTTCTCTATATTACCTAAACCAGTGCTTCGCGCCATAGAACTTGCCGGATTTAAGAGTTTCGCGGATCGTACCCGATTGGAGTTCGAAGACGGTATCTCTGCGCTTGTCGGTCCCAACGGGTCGGGAAAATCAAATATTGTTGATGCGGTTAAATGGGTTCTCGGCGAGCAAAGTATGAAAAAATTACGCAGCAGCGAAGCAACTGATGTGATTTTCAACGGCAGTGCCGGCCGTCCTCCCATGAGTTCCGCCGAAGTTACGCTGACATTCGACAATTCCGGGAAAATTTTCAGTCTCGATACGCCGGAAGTTCATATTACCCGGCGTGTTTACCGAAGCGGTGAAGGGGAATATCTCATCAACCGGCAAGCAACACGGTTAAAAGATATTAAGGATTTACTGAGCGGAACCGGTCTTGGAACACAAGCATACAGTATTATAGAGCAAGGGCGGGTCGAATCCTTATTGCAAAGTACAGCGGTGCAGCGGCGGGTTATTTTCGAGGAAGCCGCCGGAATCAGCCGCTTCAACGCCAAAAAATCGGAAGTCCAGCGGCGTCTTGAACGTGTTGAACAAAATCTTATCCGGTTGTCCGATATTGTTTCGGAAGTCGATCACCAACTCCGCTCCGCACGAAGTCAGGCAGGGAAAGCACAACTTTACCGTCAATACACGCAACGTCTTCAGGAATTGCGGATTCAAGCCGGTTTGGTCGATTACCGTCACCGCGCCGTTCGATGTAAAGAACTTCAAACGGAAACCGACACACTCAACCAAATTGTAAATACTCTTACTGTTGAAGTTGAGGAGCAGGAAAAAAAACTGAATAATTTTGTTCTTGAAATTGAAAAAACCGATCAGGTTATTCGGCGTTTTGAAGGCGAAACGGCGGCGAATCGGGAACGGATTGCCGGAGAAGAATCGACCA
Organism: Planctomycetaceae bacterium; assembly: GCA_031288765.1. GTDB lineage: Bacteria > Planctomycetota > Planctomycetia > Pirellulales > Thermoguttaceae > WRKP01. The sequence continues at coordinate 6,640 of JAITQV010000328.1, read as the reverse complement.
TCGAACTTCAAGCCGCCCAAGCCGAAGAACTCGAAACGGAAATCGCCCATCACGGACGGCAACTCATCGAACTCAATGTCCGAAGTGTCGATATTGAAGGGATGATGCACAAAACAAACGACGATATCCGAAAAGCAAAACGTTCTACCGCCGATATTACGGAATCGTATCAAAAACTTATCCGGCAAGGTGAGGAATTATCTCTTTTTTGTAAGAAAAAACAGGACGAAAAAGATTCTCTTCTCAAGGAAACGGAAACAAAAAATCGCCAAAATGCAAAACTTGCGGGTTCTATCAGCGGTTTGGAATCACGGCTGGCAACTCTCGAACACAGTAAAGAACAAAATACCGGGCGGTTGGAAAAACTTAAAGTACAAAATCTGGAACTCGAACTGCAATGTAACACGATTCGGGATGTTGTTGAAAATTTGGAAGATTCCGTTCACCAAAAACAAACTCAGCTTGAAGAATCCAGACAGCGTAAAAATAACCGTGTACAACAATTGACTCATTTGACTCAGGAATTGTCGGATCAAAAACAAAAACAAAGCGGAATGCGTGAACGAATTTCCGTACTTGAAGAATTGATTCGCAAAAACGAAGGTCTTAATCCCGGAGTCAAGGAGGTGTTGCAGCAATCGCGTGATCCGCAAAGTCCGTTCCGGCATGTATTCGGGCTTGTTGCGGATTTGCTTCGGGTTGATGTTGAAGCCGCTTCGCTTATTGAGTTGGCGTTGGGCGCAAACGCTCAATATGTTGTCGTCTCGCCCAAAGCGGAACTCTTCCGCCACATCGAACGTAACGCAATTCATTTTGCCGGACGTGTCGGTTTTATCTGGCTTGATCCGTTACAGAAGGAAGCGCCGTGGATGAAGGATAAAGGGTTTACCGGACGTAACGGAGTTCTTGGGCGTGCGGATCAGTTTGTTAAGGTTGATCCGAAATTCGCCCATCTTGCGCAACGTTTATTGGGGCGAACATGGATTGTTGACAATATTACTGTTGCGCGGCATCTGTACAAGGAAAGCGATGACCGGACGAATTTTCTAACGGTTTCCGGCGAATTGCTCACACCGGACGGAGCCTTGATTGTGGGACCGCCGAATACTTCGTCCGGTTTGATTACACGCCGAAGCGAACTCCGAACTCTTTGCGAACAAATGAATGTTCTGGATGCCGAAGTTGCGGAAAAAGAGATTGAGGTTGCTGTTGCGAAAGAACGGGTTGCCGGTGACGAGACCGATGTGGAGGCGGAAACGCGGGAACACCAAAAAACGGTTACGGAATACGACACGCAACGCTTAAAACTCTCCACCGCCGAAGAACGTTTCCGGCAAGGTTTGGAACAGTTTCAGCATCTTTACGATGAAACCGAGAAACTTGATACACAAATCCGCCGCGCAACGGAAGAATTGGAACAAACAAAATTATTGCGCGAAGAATTGAATGAACAGCTTGCGGAGTTGGAAATCCGGCAGACGGAAGCAAAATTGCAACTCGAAAATTCGGAATCGCAGTATCTCGAACATCAGCGGAAAACAACCAATATGAAAATCGAACTTGCCAAAAGCGAGGAGCGGCTTGATTTTCTCAAGGAACGTGTTCGGCAGTTTGAGGATCATCTTCAAGAACGTCAAAACCTGTTGGCGGAACATCAACGCCGAAGCCGGTTGCTCAAAGAACGCCGTGAAGGAATTTTGTTAGCGATTCTCCGTATTGAATCGTGTCTTGCAACGCTGTATCTCAAAAAAGAATCAATGACCCGTGATGCTGCCGGTTCGTACCGGATTCGTCAAGAGTTGAGTGATGGGCGGGCAAAGTCGCAAACGGAATTGAAACGGTTACAACATGAACTCCAAAAAGCACGAAGCAAAGTTCATACCAAACAAATCGAACTTGAACGTTGTATTCAGGAACAGAAAACACTCATTGACCGGATGCGTGAAGATTACAGTATCGATATTGTTGAACTTGACAATCAAACGGACGTAACAAATAAAAAGAACAATAAAAACGAAACAGATTCTTCCGAACTTCCTGCTGAGGAACTTTCCGCAGACGAACTTCCTTCTGAGGAATCTCCTTCCGATGAAGTTGTTACAGTTCCTGCTGAGGAACATTCTATTGATGAAGTTTCCGACACTGACGTTCCTGCCGAAGAAGAACCGTTGTCGCCCGATGATTATCAAAAGGAAATCGAAGATTTACGTACTAAATTGCAGCGTCTCGGAAGTGTGAATCTTGAAGCGATTGAAACATTGGAAGAACTGGAAACCCGATACACAACACTTTCCAATCAATACAACGATTTAACGGGCGCCAAAAAATCAATCGAAAAGATTATCGAGAAAATCAACACCGAAAGTCAACAACTATTTGAAGAAACATTTAACGGAGTCAAACAACATTTTCGGGAGTTATTCCAACATCTTTTTGGCGGCGGTCATGCGGATCTTGTGTTGGAAAATCCCGAAAACATTTTGGAAAGCGGAGTTGATATTGTTGCGAAGCCGCCGGGAAAGGAGTTGAAGAGTGTCATGTTGCTGAGCGGCGGCGAAAAGACGTTAACATGTGTTGCTCTTCTGCTGGCGTTTTTCCGTTACAAACCGAATCCGGTTTGTATTTTGGACGAATGTGATGCGGCTCTTGACGAGGGCAATATCGACCGGTTTGTGAACGTTATTAAGAAATTCCGTACAGCCACACAATTTTTAATGATTACGCATTCGAAAAAATCAATGGCGGCGGCAACAACTATTTACGGTATAACCATGCAGGAGTCGGGAATTTCGAAGCCTGTTTCCGTACGTTTTGTTGATGTGGACGAAAACGGCAACCTTCTTAATGCCGCATAAAATATTACAAATTTGGAAACTATTTAGTGGAATGTTTTTTTGTTCTAAGCCGAGCGAAGCGCAACCGCCGGAAGTTTGCCAACAAGAGGTAGGCAACCGCTCGCCGTAGCGGTTGCGTCGGCGTTAGCTGACTGGGAATTTGTACAATGTTGATTGTTTAGATTGCCTACCTTGTGATTAGAAATCTTTAAGAAAATCACAAATACAAAATAAAAAGAACCGTTGCCCAATTCTTGCAGGGGGTGTTTCGGATTAAACCGTTTTGGTATATACTTTTCACTTCAAATCACCATTCAAAAACTGCTCTTGCGATTTTTCCCCTCAAAATTTATGACCAACTCCCCAACCATAACTAATAATACTTCATTTAATACTTCATTAAACACAATGGAATCAGATGAACAAACCGTTTCAGAATACGAACAAGTCAAAACAATTAATCTGAAAAATCCGGTTATTGCCGGTATTTTGACATGGCTTGTTCCCGGTCTGGGACATTATTACCAAGGACGCATAACAAAAGCAATTCTGTTTTTCTTCTGTATCGTCCCAACATTTTGGATTGGCTGTGTTTTAGGCAGTAGTCCTGAAATCGGTTTTGCCCGCAATGTTTATTGTTCGTGGCGTTTTCAGGATAAACGGTTATTTTTTATTCCGCAGGCTTGTCTCGGTATGGCTGCAATCCCCGCCGGACTTCAGGCAATCCAAGTCGATCCCGGATATCCGCCGCTTTTCGGAAGTTTCATGGCTCCGCCCAAAATTACAGAGGACGACCAAACCGGTGTAGAGCCAACTCTTGAGGAAATTGTTCGGGAAAGACATTTTCTCTTCGAACTGGGAACCTATATCACGGTTATCGCCGGACTTATGAATCTGCTGGTAATCTTTGATGCCGTTGACGGTCCTCTGGTTTATCGACAAGAAAAAAAAGAAGATAATAAAGTTAGTTGATATTTTTAAGCATCATGTGCAAATCAAGAATAGGAATCGTTAAGAAAAATATAACAGTAAAAATTATCCCGCTGGTAAGCCGGCGAATACCGCCGGACATTAACAAACGGAAACATTATATTAACATCGTTGTTAATCAATTCCTTATTTATGTCAAAATGAAAGTTAGAGAGTTTGCCATTGATCCGGCATCAATACAACTCTTGCTTTTTTATAATTAAAATTTCAGGAATATCACAATGTCCGCACCACAAACACCAACTAATAATTATGTTTCTTTTGATGATATCAAAGAATTGTTCAAAGAAACCGGCAAACAGATCAAAGAAACCGGCAAACAGATTAAGGAACTAAAAGAAAAGATGAAAAAATCCGACAAGAAAATCGGCGAACTCAGTCATCGTATCGGCGACATTATTGAAGCAATGGTTGAGGGGAATATTGTTCAAAAGTTTAACGATTTGAATTATCCGTTTAGCCGTTATGCACGTTATGTTGAATTTTTTAATAAGGATATTGATGTTTGCGGTGAAATTGATTTCTTATTGGAAAACGACCATATTGCTTTGTTAGTGGAAGTCAAAACGCATTTACTTATTCAGGATGTTAAAGATCACATCAAACGTTTGGAAAAATACCGGCGTTATTTGGATGCGTCCGGGAAAAAGTATCAACTGTTCGCCGCTGCTGCCGGCGGTGTTATTAGCCAAAATGTACGCGATTATGTTTTGAAGCAAGGGCTTTTTCTTCTGGTTCAATCCGGCGAATCCTTCCAACTCATCAAACCTCCAAAAGAAATCCAACTGCGAACATGGTAACAATGTTGAGTAATAAGAATTATAATTGATACAATGCCTTAATGGTTAATAGCGGCACAGGCGGAATGATCAACTATTGACATGAGGTATAAATTGAATAACAATAGACCGGTCGTTTTTCTGTTTTCCAGTAACTTTAATACCATTTAATTTTCAGGAGTTTTTATGAACTACAAAAACAAAACAAATGAAACTCGCCGTGATTTTCTTAAACAGTCCGGCGTAATCGCCGCCGGAGCAGTTGCCGTCGGAGCCGCATTTGCAACTTCGGGGATTCCGCGTGTTCACGCCGCAGAATCCAACACGATCAAAATCGCTATTGTCGGTTGCGGCAGTCGCGGACGCGGTGCAACCTTGCAGGCGTTGAACGCCGACCCAAACCTTGTTCTTTGGGCAATGGCAGATGCGTTTCAGGATAAAACCGGTGCCAGTGCCGTTGCCGTCAAAACCGAACTCGAAAATAAAGAAGAAGGGAAAAAATTCAATGTCCAAGACCGGCAATTTGTCGGATTCGACGCTTACAAAAAAGCAATGGATACTCTGAATCCGGGCGATGTTGTTCTTTTGGCAACTCCTCCGGCTTTCCGACCATTGCACTTTGCGTACGCCGTAGAAAAAGGACTGAATATTTTTGCCGAAAAACCTTTAGCCGTTGATATGCCCGGTCTCAAATCGTTGCGGGAATCCAATAAAAAAGCCGTCGAAAAAGGACTCAAAGTTGCGGTCGGTTTGAATAACCGGCATTATTTCCGCACCGAAGAAACCGTTAAAGCAATTCACGACGGTAAACTTGGTGATTTGACTTCGCTGTGGGTGTACCGAATGCACCCGACACACAAAATCGGCGATATCGGAAATCAAACTCCGCTCGAACATCAGTTGCGGCATATCTTCAACTTCAACTGGACAACCGGCGGTTTTATTGTGGACGCTTTGATTCACAATCTGGATATTTGTTGCTGGGCAATCGGGCAACTTCCCGTTTCCGCTCAAGGACAAGGAGGACGCTTAATCCGAACCGCCAAAGATCAAATGATTGATCACGCCGCTGTTGAATATCATTTTGCGGACGGGCGGCGAATGATGATGTTTGCCCAGACAATGGAGAATACTTATTCCGATTTCAAATCGGTTCTTCACGGAACAAAAGGCAGTGCTGTTCTTGGTGAAGGTGTTGGCGAACCGAAATTGTTTTCCGACTTCAACGGTCAACGTCAACGGAAAGACAACATTTTCTGGACACCGGCTTCACCCGCCAACAATTCCTATCAAACGGAACACGACCGGTTTTTCAAAGCGATTCGCGACAACCAGCCTTGGAATGAACTCGAACGCGGAATTGACGCAACTTTTACTCCGATTTTTGGGCGTATGGCGATGGAAACCGGACAATGGGTTACAGCCGAAGACGCATGGAATTCGACATTCGAGTACGTTCCCGATATTGCCAATCTTTCCTTTAACGGTCCTTTTCCGCTTGTTCCCGATGAAAACGGAAATTATCCGCAACCAATTCCGGGTGTAACCAAAATTTGATAAGAAATCAGATTAGTTAATAGGGAATAGTGAATAGTTCGCAAGCGGAATTTTTTAAAAGTATGTCAACAAAAGGTAGGCGTAACCATTCGTCAAAAATTCATAAGGTAGGCAATCGTTGGGTGAAAGCCCTTCGCCGAACGATTGCGTCGGCGTTAGCCGACTTGTTCTACGCCCTGCAAGGGCAATATATTAGTGGATAGTGGATAGTGGATAGTTCGCAAGCGGAGTTCCTACCTCAACGGTAATAATTCCGCTTGCGGTTTTAACCCGCAGGGTAGGGTGTTCAAAAGGACTATTTTTTTATGGTTCTCCAAACGTACAACACTATAATTATAAACACTTTTAATATCATCATTTACGAATATTTATAATTACAACGTTGTTGTTTTTTAATGCGTAAAAAAACAGATCTTTTGAACACCCTACCCGCAGGGCGAGATGTGCATAACCGTAGGTGGAGCGAAGCGCAACCTACGG
>JAITQV010000316.1 GCA_031288765.1 Planctomycetaceae bacterium | reverse complement strand
AAAAATTACCGATATATTTACCGATATAAATACCGATAAACTTACGAAAACCGAACGGGATTTTTTGGAACAAATTGCAGGTTATATCGACAAAAACGGCGAAATAACCAACTATCGCGCCCAATTGCTTACCAATAAATCAAACGTTAGCGTGAAAAAATATCTTGCCAAATTTGTGGAATTGGGAATCTTGAAAGTGGAAGGAAAAAACAAAGGACGAAAATACACAATTAATAAATAACAGATAATAAATAACAGACATGTTGCGGTGATTACCGTTTTTATTGTACTTTTGCCGAAAGATTTTCAGTTATGCCCGAAACTCGAAAGAAAATCTCGTAATATTTCAGCGGTTTTATTTTTTTCGGCAGTCAATCACACGGAAACTAATTGCCTGACTGCATTATGAACTTCCAAAAATCACAAAAAATTAACCATAAACCTCAAAAATATCGAAAAATGGAGAACTCCAAATGCCAATTGGAGAACTCCAAACATCAATTGGAGAACTCCAAACACTAATTGGAGAACTCCAAACGTCAATTGGAGAACTCCAAACGTTAATTGGAGAACTCCAAATGCTAATTGGAGAACTCCAAACGTCAATTGGAGAACTCCAAATGTTAATTGGAGAACTCCAAACGTCAATTGGAGAACTCCAAACGTCAATTGGAGAACTCCAAATGCCAATTGGAGAACTCCATTTTCCATATTTTGCATGTCCGAATGTTCAAAAAAGATACACATTTGCCCAAAACTGCTGCAAAATAAAACAATTTATAGCCCAATTTGCGGAATTGGGAATCCTGAAAATGGAAGGAAAAAACAAAGGACGAAAATACACAGTTAATAAATAACAGACATTATCGGTGATTGCTGTTTTTATGGTACTTTTGTCGAAAGATTTCAGTCATGCCCGAAACTCAAAACCCGGAAAATCTCATTGAACGCAAGCAATATATGCAGACGCTCCGCAACCTGAAAGACCGGAATATTATCAAGGTTATTACGGGAGTGCGGCGCTGCGGAAAATCCACGCTTTTGCAAATGTTTGCCGACGAATTGCTGCAAAAAGGCGTTGGACAGGAACAAATCCAATTTCTTAACTTTGAAGATTTGGACACGCTTGCTATCGGCGATATTTATCAAATTCACACCCACATAAAAGACCGGCTTGTATCCGATAAAATGAACTACATTTTTCTTGACGAAGCGCAGAATATCAAAGATTTTCAGCGGCTTGTTGACAGTCTCTTTATCAAGAAAAATTGCGATGTCTATATTACCGGCTCTAATGCCTATCTACTTTCGGGCGAATTGGCTACATTGCTTACTGGACGCTATATTACCGCCGAAATGTTGCCGTTTTCATTTTCCGAATATCTGCAAATGAAAAAATCGGTAAACCTATCGGAAATCGAAGGTTCGGCGAATGTTGATACGCAGGAAAATTCCGCTAAATTCCTAAAACTTCTAAAAAAAGAAAGTTTTGGGAATTTAGGCGGGCAAGGCATACTCACTCCTGTAATGCTAAAAGGTTCGCAATTATTTGATTATCTGTTTTATGGAGGCTTTCCATACTCCGTCAAGTTGGGCGAAAACAAACAAAGTAAAGCGTTTTTGAAATCGGTTTTGAACGCCATCGTCGAAAAAGATATTTTCCAAAGACACGAAATATACGCCAAACCTGCATTTCAAAAATTGATAAACTTTTTGATGGACAGTATTGGTTCAATCGTTTCACCCAATTCAATTTCCAAAACGTTGAAAGGCGAAAATACTACTATCGACAATAAAACCGTAAGCCAATATCTTGATTATTTATCGGATTCGTTCTTGTTTTACAAAGTTTCGCGATACGATGTAAAAGGAAAAAAATTGTTGCAAACACTTGATAAATATTATCTTTCCGATACGGGTTTTCGTCAGGCGCGGCTCGCAAAAGGAAAACGTCACGATATTGGATATTTGCTTGAAAATGCAGTGTATCTTGAACTGCGCCGCCGGTACAGCGAAGTTTTTATCGGTAAATGGAACGATTATGAGGTTGATTTTGCAGCGGTTGATTCCGAAGGCTATACTGCTTATTTTCAGGTTGCTTTTTCCACAGAAAACCCCGAAACACTTGAACGGGAATTGCGTCCGTTACAGGCAATACGCAACTCAAATCTCAAATATCTACTCACTACCGATATGGATTTTAATCCTGTATATGACGGAATACGAAAACTGAATGTAGTTGATTGGTTGTTGCAAGACAATGTTTAATATTTTGCGGCAATTCACGAAAATGGACTTTCACCTTATTGCAAAAAACAACCCAAAAAAACAAATAATTCGGCAAATGACCGAATAAATACAAAAATAAAATAAATATGAACAAGAAAATTCTCTACCTTCACGGATTAGACGGTTCGTTAAGCCCGGAAAAGAAAGAAGTGTTGGAACGTTATTTTGAAATAACCGCTCCGCAACTCGATTATCGAAACACGCCCGATATGTTTGCCCAATTAAGCGGCTTGTTTATCTCCGAAAAGTTTAATGCCGTAATTGGAAACAGCATGGGCGGTTGCTTTGCTTATTATCTGTCGTTAAAATATTCCGTTCCCGCTTTGTGCTTCAATCCTGCTTTGCATTTTCGTCCCATTCATTTTGACTTGCCGGAATTAAAACCGAATAATAATCCGCCCAATAACAATCCGCCAAACAATCCGATTGTATTTGTACTTGGCGGTCAAGATGATACTGTTCCTGTGATTGAGAGTTTCGCGTGGATACGTCAAAATCCGAATCCGAATTTCGTGTTGAAATGGTACAATGAAATGGGACATCGCGTCGATATTAAGACTTTTGAAAATGAAGTCCGGTTGTTTGCGGAACGATATTCGGAATAAAACATAAACGAAAATAAAAATTCACAATAATACATTAAAAATATGGATAAGACAAAAATTTCAGGAGTATTGTTTGGTGAAGCCGTCGGCGATGCGATGGGTTTGGGTACGGAATTTCTTTCCAAAGAACACGTGCAACAATATTATCCTGACGGATTAACTTCATACGACCAATTTGTCCGCGACCGGCACCGAAACCGTTGGCAAATAGGCGATTGGACGGATGATACCGCCCAGATGTTGTGTATTGCCAATGCGGTAATCAGAGACAAAGATATTGTTCCGCAAACGGTTGCGGAAGAACTGTATAAATGGTTTACGGATTATCCGATGGGAATGGGTCGCAACACGCGTCTGGTATTGTCCTCTCCCCAATATTTGGAT
>JAITQV010000305.1 GCA_031288765.1 Planctomycetaceae bacterium | reverse complement strand
TAACCGCAAAACCCGCAAAAAAACAATCGGCTGAATAATTATTTGTTGTAATATTATAGGGAAACATTGCCGGTCTTCGGTAACTTTACGGGAACGGTTATAAATTGACAATACGGATGATTGCTGTATAATGCCTAATTACAGAGTGAATGCGGAACGTACATTCACTTTAACAATATTCCCCGCGTTTCCGATAAAACGGGATTGTTCTCAATGTTTTCGTGAACGGCGGCTGCAAATATCCCAATAAAAAATATTCTAAAACAAAAATGCTCCAAAATAAAACAGTTTATATTCTTGATGCGCATGGTCTTTTGTATCAATTATTTCATGCGTTGCCGCCGATGAACAGTTCGCACGGAGAACCGGTTGCGGCGGTGTTTGGTTTTACACGCGATTTGTTTACGCTTCTCGAAAAACATCAGCCGGATTATCTTTTCTGTGCTTTTGATATGCCTGAGCCGACATTCCGCGAGGAAATTTACGATAAATACAAAGCAAACCGTACCGCAATGCCGGATGATTTACGTCCGCAAATTGGTTTTACCCGTGAAATTCTTGATGCTGTGGGGGTATTGCCGTTGGGTGTTTCCGGTTTTGAAGCCGATGATATTCTGGCAACAGTTGCCGGAATCGTTACCGAAAAAGGCGGTCAATGCGTTCTTGTAACATCCGATAAAGATTGCCGCCAATTGATTAACGATCAAGTTTCGTTGTTCAATCTGCGTAAGCAAAGTTTTTATCGGGCAAAAGAATTGCTCGACGATTGGAACATCAAACCGGAACAAGTTGTTGATTTTCAATCGTTGGTCGGCGATGCAACCGATAATATCCCCGGTGTGCCGCTCATCGGTGCCAAAATTGCCGCCGAATTATTGAACAAATTCGGTTCGCTTGAAAATATCTTTGAACACGTTTCGGAAATCGTTGGAAAAAAACGGCAGGAAACTATCAAAGATAATAAAGAACTCGCCCTGTTGAGCCGGCAACTTGTCAAATTACGTAACGATGTACCGGTTGAAATTGATTGGACGGTAAATAAATATAATGGAATCAATAACGAAAAGTTACGGGATTTGTTTCAGCGTTTCGGGTTTAAGTCGTTATTTTCGAAACTTGATCTTACGGATCAAACCGGTCGCGATGACCGTCTTAAAAATGAAACACCATCCAATCTTCGGAATGCCGGTCAACCGACATTGTTTGACGAAAAGCAACATAAGCCGGCGGAAAATTTACCTCCCAAACTCATAAATCCAACCTATCATCTTATTGATACACCGGAAAAATTTGAAGATTTTTTCAAACAACTCAAAATGCAGCCGATATTTTCGTTTGACACGGAGACGGCGCCGATAGAATCCCGTTTTGATGCAACATCGCCGCGTTACACGGTGATTGTCGGTATGTCGTTTGCATGGAATAACAATGAAGCGTGGTATTTACCGTTTCGCGGACCGCTTGGAGCCTTAACTCTGAATTTGGGAGAAATACTTGAAACACTCCGCCCTATTTTAGAAAATCCGGCAATTGGAAAAATCGGACAGAATTTGAAATACGATATTGTTGTATTGCGAAACGCCGGAGTTCGGTTGGAAGGTTTGGTGTTTGACACGATAATTGCCGATTATCTGTTGCGCAACGAAATGAATCATAACCTTGACGATATGGCGGAATATTACCTGAAACATAAAACAATTCAAATCAAGGAATTGCTCGGAAGCGGTAAAAAACAACGGCAAATGAGTGAAGTACAAACGGATATTGCTGCTGATTATGCGGGAGAAGATGCGTTGGTTGTCTGGCTGCTTTATCCGTTATTGAAACACAACCTCGAAGCACAACCGGAAATGGCGAAATTGTTTTACGAAATTGAAATTCCGCTTGTTGCGGTTCTTTCGGAGATGGAGATTGCCGGAGTAACAGTTGATACGAAAATGCTGAAAGAATTGAGTAACCGTTTTACTCAAAAGCAGAAAAAAATCGAAGCGGAAATCTATAAACTTGCCGGTCATGAATTTAATATTGCGTCGCCGAAACAACTATCAACCGTTTTGTTTGACGAATTGGGATTAAAAAGTGTACGCAAAACAAAGACCGGACAAAGTACGGATATTGAAGTTCTTGATGAGCTTTCATTGGTACATCCGTTGCCTGAGAAAGTTGCCGAACACCGCCAATTGGCGAAACTAAAAGGTACGTATGTTGATGCGTTACCGGAATTGATTCATCCGGTTACCGGACGGATTCACAGTTCATTTAATCAGGTTGTTACGGCAACAGGACGGTTGAGTTCGAGCCATCCCAATTTGCAAAATATTCCCGTACGGACTGCCGAAGGTAAAGAAATTCGCACTACCTTCAAGCCCGGTCAAGGCTTCGATCTTTTATTGTCGTGCGATTATTCGCAAATCGAACTTCGCATACTGGCTCATTTTTCCGGCGACGAACGGCTTTGCGAGGCTTTCCGTAACAATGAGGATATTCATACACGTGTTGCCGGAGAAATCTTTGGTGTTGCGGTTGAGGATGTTGATTCGGATATGCGGCGTATTGCCAAGACGGTCAATTTCGGAGTGATTTATGGTCAGTCGGCATTTGGATTGTCAAAGCAACTCGGAATTGAACCGAAACAAGCACAAAAATTCATTGACGGTTATTTCGACAAATATTCGAGTATCCGAATTTATCTTGATACGATTTTAACCGACTGTCTTGCCAATGGTTATGTTGCAACACTTTTTGGTCATCGCCGTTATTTTCGCGACGGAATCAGAAGTTCGCGGAAAACCGGACTAAACCGTTCGGAACGGGAAGCGGTTAATACGGTAATTCAGGGAACTGCCGCCGATTTAATGAAACAGGCAATGGTTCGGCTGCATAATCAATTGCCGAAAGAATTAGAAACAAATTTACTGCTTCAGATTCATGATGAGCTTGTTTTTGAAGTAACGAAAAAAGATGCCGAAAAGCTGAAACAAATTGTTGTTAAAACGATGACGCTTGATCAACCGCTTCGGGTTCCGTTGGTGGTGGATGCGGAACTCGGCAAACATTGGAAGTAACGAAAACGGAACCAAACGCTCCTATTGAAACTAAATACCTAAAAGTAAATACAAATTGCAACATTTATTCTATGCTTATATTCTATGCCTAAAGAGATTATTATCGGAGCTCAAAACGAACAGCAAAACCCGACGGAACAAAACGTACAAAATCAATTTCGTAATGATTTATCGTTGGAAGAAGATCGTGTGTTGCGTCCGCAGCGGATGTCGGAAATGATTGGTCAGCGGGATGTTTTTGCTCGGCTTGAAATTTCGATTCGGGCGGCGCAAAAGCGTCGGGAACCGCTTGGTCATGTTTTGTTTGACGGTCCGCCGGGACTTGGTAAAACAACATTTGCAACATGTATTCCGCGTGAACTTGGAGTTTCCTTTCAGATTGGAAATGGTGCAACACTTAAATCGCCCAAAGATGTTATTCCGTATCTGACCAATGCCGAAGAAAATTCCGTACTGTTTATTGATGAAATTCACCGGATGCAAAAATCGGTTGAAGAATTTTTGTATCCGGCGATGGAGGATTTTCGGATCGATTTGACGCTTGGTGAAGGAGTGAACGCTCGGACGTTGAATATTCAACTCAAACCGTTCACGCTTATCGGTGCAACAACCCGAACCGGTTTAATTTCCGCGCCGTTACGAGATCGTTTTCAGATGCGGGAACATCTTGATTTTTACACGGTTGAGGAGCTTGCGGTGATAGTACGCCGCAGTGCCGGAAAGTTAAATGTACGAATAGATGATGATGCGGCTTTTGAGATAGCGTTTCGCAGTCGTGGAACGCCGAGACTGGCGAACAACCGGCTTCGTTGGGTTCGTGATTTTGCCGACGCGAAAGCGAACGGAATAATAACGTTACGGGTTGCGGTGGAAGCGTTGGACATGCAAGGGGTTGATCGGTTGGGGTTGGATCCGCAGGATCGGAAATTTCTGGAAACGATGTTACGGGTATTTCGCGGCGGACCGGTTGGGATTGAGGCGGTTGCTCATACAATGAATGTTGCGCCGGACACTTTGATTGACGAGGTGGAGCCGTTCATGCTTCGCAGCGAACTGCTTATTCGTACACCGCGCGGCAGACGTTTAACCGAAAAAGGGTTTCGTCATCTTGGAGCCAATCCCGCTGATTATGAAGATTCATCACTTTTTTCGTTTATGTAAAACACAATGTTTTGAGAAATCGTATTACAAATTTATGCAATTTAGAGAATTTTAATGGATAAAGAAAATGATACAGATAATAGGATAGAAAACTATTCTGATATGCGAAGGCATATTGGAGCTTTGGGGATTTTTTTGTTTGGTCTGATATTACCTTTTATAAGTAATACTATTGGTGATTTGTATTCTGATATTTACCCTCGTTATTTATACATAATAAATCATGAAGGATTCAAATTTTTGATTATTTTTGAAATTTTTAATCTTGTCCCTATTACTTTATGTGTTCTTTCTTTTTATTGTCTTGTTCTTAAAAAATTACGTTTTTTACCTATAATTATAACATATTTATTTATATTTTGGGGACATTTTGATGTACCACCTAGCCAAGATGGTCTATGGATATTTATTATTTTAGGAGTACCATTATTTAGTATTCCTATTTTTATTATAAGTTTTATTATTACGTTGATTATCGGTTATTTTATTACAAATAAGTTTCAAAATTAATTGTTGAGATATTCTCGTCTCATTGGAGCAATCCCGCTGATTATGAAGATTCATCACTTTTTTCATTCATGTAAAAAATCTAAGGCATTTTGAAACAATCTCTATTTTTAATGACTTCAACTTTTTGAACACAGATACATTTAAATCAACGATAATTTTGAGAAATACTTAAATAATGGTATGTAACTGCCTATTTTCTTTTTTATTGTAATCACTTGGATATTGCCCGTAGGGCAAGCATATTGATAGAAACAAGGCACAAAATCACACAAGATTTCCGTAGGAAATTCCGATAAATAAAAAGATAAAACACGAAAATTATTTTTGGGGGGTATCGACAGGTATTTTTTTGTAGGTATAATGACTGATAAATAATTTTTCATTTTTAAAAGTCGACATTTAGGAGATTAAATTAAGTTTTGAAAAATAAGTAGCCCGAATTTTTGTTCGGGTGAAAAAAAATAATCGAGTACGTCAACAACAGTTAAATCGCTTCGGCGAACTGTAATTTTCTACATGACAACCGGATTTTCCGGGTAGAATATTACTTTAGCAATACAAAGTTGCGTGTTTCCCGCTGAGGGAGCGTCGCGTGTATTGCTGTGGGCATGATTCAGCGTTACATTTTTAAATATGTAATGCACCACTTTTGTCGGTGGGAATGAGCCTAATTTTAACTGACGTGTCGCTCCTGAAAAAGAGTGATGCTTCTGTTGCTGTTTCTCGGCTTGTGTTTGTTTTCCAATTTCAGCAAAAACAGATTATTTGTTATGTAATCTTTTAAAATATCAAATTTTTTATAGGGAAAAAATTTTAAAGTTTAACGCAATCTTAACACAATCTTAATATGTACTTAATATATCGGGTTTAGAATAATGCTCAATCATTGCGAAGAGTTATGGACTCTTTGTAAAACCTTGAACGTAACCTTAAATTGTCAAAGGGTTACACTAACCGTTTCCAATTTATAAAAAGGAAAAAATCATGACAAAATTTAGTTTGATTAACATGTTTGGACGTAAGCGTGGTAAAAAGGCGTTTACGCTTGTTGAGTTGTTGGTAGTCATTGCGATTATCGGCGTGTTAATCGCATTACTGTTACCCGCCGTTCAAGCTGCTAGAGAGGCAGCGCGGCGAATGCAGTGTGTCAACAAATTGAAACAACTGACTTTGGCTGTCCACAATTACCATGATACCAATAATGCACTGCCGAATGATGGTTGGTATCCGAGACCAAAATCGTCGGCAACCGCCCGTTCCGGACATAATTGGTCAATGCTTGCACGTATTTTGCCGTTTATTGAGCAAAATGCGGTGTTCGATTTGATCGACTGGAATTGGGGATATTACCACAACCCCACTGATTCACCCAAAAGGAATCAAGATGTTGTTTTGATTCGGATTCCAACATTCTTTTGTCCGGGTGGTTCTGTCCTATACGACACAACACCGTATGAAGGGCAATATACAACCCATTATTATGGTAATGCTGGTGTTGTTGGTGAAAAACCGGGCGAAACTGAACGATATGAACGATTAAACTCCGATACAAACTGGGGAGGTAATGCTTGTAATGGTGTTTTTGTTTTCAATACCAATCATGGTTTGGAAGCAATCACTGATGGAACAAGCAATACATTTGCATTCGGCGAACGTTCCTATGATTATTGGGAAGGCTATCGGCGTTGGACTCGCGGTTTCCATATTGGAACAAATCCGGGAACTGATTTCTATGCGACTTTAAAAGGAACCTATATGAGTGGAGCAAAGGGAACCAAATTAGAGTCCTATATCAATAAACCCAAATCGTTGATTGCAATGGGTGCTGTTAAAAACAGCTCTGGAAATTGGGAGTTAAACGGAGTAAGTGTAGAAAATGCTTTTTACGCGGGTTCCGATTCTCCGTATAGTAGCAATCATCCCGGCGGTGTCAACTTTTCATTAGTTGATGGTTCTGTCCGGTTTGTTTCTGAAACAATAGCCGTTTCACCGTATTGCCATACATTTACACGAAGCGGGGGAGAAATAGATTCAGGAAACTTTTAAACCACAGTCTTGTTAGGTTGTTATCGTATCACGAAACAAATTTTCAACTAATTTCAATATTAACCCCTAAAATTTATGTTAAAAAATAAACATTTAATACCATTGATAATAATTGGTAGTATGATTCTTTTTGCGGTTGGTTGTACTCCGGCTCCGCAACCATTGGAAGGAATCGTAACTTATGACGGTCAACCTCTTACCAAAGGAAGTATTACCCTCACTCCTGACGGAACCAAGGGAAATTACGGAAAACCGACAATGGGATCGATTAATAATGGAAAATTCTTTATCCCTCAAAAATTTGGAGTATTTGAGGGAACTTACAATATTACGGTGACGGAAGCGGTTCCGGTAAGTGATCCTGATGATCCGGATCCGCCAACCAATTTCCAGTATCTTTTTTCTTCTTACACGATACGCCATACTTTTTCATCAGGTGAAAACAATCCCACAATAATAATTGATATTCCCAAGACCAAGGGAAAAGTTGATTATTGATTAATGTAGTTTATTGTTAATAGTTGGGAAATTTTTTAAGCGGGGTCTTGCAATAACGGATTGCGAAAATTAAAATGGGGAAAATTTTCTTACCGGACACGGTCATTTTATTTTTACAAATTCAACATGGCTCCACAGCAATGGT
>JAITQV010000297.1 GCA_031288765.1 Planctomycetaceae bacterium | reverse complement strand
GATCTTCCTTCAACATGGCAATGGGTAAGTTCGGTGTCTATACCAAGAAAACAACTCCGATGTTTCCGGCTCGAAATTATTTTGGGTTTTCTAAATCTTTTAGGCATATTGGGTTTGGTGTTCTTATCCGGTTGCGGTTTACTCGAAAGCCGCAAAAAACCGCACATCGAAGAAGCACCTCCCTATTACCAGCAAAACAGGGTTAGCCCTGAATTTCGATCCTACCATGATCGTGAAAGTGAAAGTATGGCGAATCAGATTCATGTTGTCCGCAACCGCGAAATGGAACGACTTGTCAATTCGGAAAACGAAGCGGAAAAAAACAAACAATACGAAAATGAATCCGACATAACCCAAGAAAAACAAGAAAAATTCTGGGATAAATTCAAAATTACCGATAAAAATTTCCTGAGGAGCGATGAAGCCGTCCGAATCAGCTCCAATCTCGATCGGTAATTCTTCGTATCTATTCCGTCCTTTGCTGAATAGATACGAATTTTTTCTTAAAGATTTCCAATCAAGAGGTAGGCGGCGTTCAAAGTATATCAACAAGATTGTGCTTACAGCCATCCTACCCAGAACGATTGGGGAGAAGCGTGGCTCGGACGTAATGCCTATGTGGCGATTGGCGGTGATCGGGTTACTGCCCTCAAGATGAAGCCGGAGTCGGAAGCTGGTATCCTGGAATTTGTAATTTTCTATATATGGTGATGGATCCATTCATGCCATGCGAAATACCATTGCGCGAGGCGATGAAACAAATTATGGACAATTCCCGATGCTTGCCGACTGTAATGATGGCGGTGTTCTTCTCCAAATTGATTAGTTTTGATTTCCGAAAATCGAAACATTGCTCGGCGACGGGTGAAAAACCCTTTGGCAAACGATTGCTCTGCCTTTTCCTTACAAAACCACAGAAAATTAACCATGAACTCCAAAATACCGGAAATCGTTTGACTGCTTATAGTTTGGGAATTTCCGCAAAGTTTCCAGACATGTCGGGAAAACTTGCAGTAATGTCAAATGATTAAGAACACTTCATTGTTATCGGGCGTTACATTCCCGGCTGAATATAACACCCGCTTATTGACCGCGTAAAGTATGGAATGACTCGCTTTCGGACGTAAAACTCCAAAATATACACGAGAGATTTTTTTTATTTCACGTGAAATTTTTTTTATCTCCCGTGAGATGAACTTCATTTCACGTGAAATAGAGCCCATCTCACGTGAACCGGAATCCATTTCTCGCGGCGTTGACCCAATTCCTCTCGTGAAACGAGTTCCATCTCTCGTGAAATGGCTTTCATTTCCCGTAAAACCGAAAAATTCACACGTGAAAAAGTTTTGATCCTTTGGGAAATAAAAAAAATTTCACGTGAAATAAAAAAAATCTCCCGTGTGTTTTTCGGCTTTTATAACACCTTTTCTTTCAATCTTAATCCTTTTGGGGTTAAGATTCCGTGTTAATATTGAATTGAAAAGACAAAAAATTCCGCCGAGATATTACGATTTTTTAAGAAATTTCCGAATTATTTTTAGTCGGCGGTGGTTCTTCCGGTGGCGACGTCAAATTCGGCAATACTGGGAATAAGCATGGCGGCTGTCGTAAACCCGAATATTCCAACAAGTACGGCAAATACCAATAAATATTTGCCCAGCAACATTGACGTAATAATATAAAATACCGCTATCGGTAAACTAAACGAAGCAGTGGCTATTGCCGCAGACGGATTTCTTGCTCCTAAAGTTACGTAAAGCCCAATGCCGCCGCCAACCATAAACGCCGAAAACGGAACTAATTGCGTTTCAAAAGAACCGCTGAACGCAACCATGATCCAAATACACGCCGCTATCCCAACAAATAAGAAAAAAATGACGCCAAGACTTGTTGCAGTTGCCGCCCGTGTATTATCGTACTGCATTCCGATATAAACACCAACCATCGCCGCAAACACATAAAGCACAATTAAACCGACCAGCAGAAAAAATAATGACGTCTCGTCCAAGGCCCGATACCAATAAAGATAACCGCAAAGCAATAACGGTAACAATACGATCCATTTCATGTTATAAAAAATACCGCCGAGTTTTCCGAACACATATTCTTTGGGCGTAATATCGCTTACAAGAATCAGATCAAATGTTCCGCCGTCTTTTTCGGAAGTTTGTGAGGTAATCGCCTGAACATTGACCAACACCAGCGAAAGCAGAAACAACGGAACCAATGGTCCGGCAATCTGCGTTACAGTAATTGCCATGCTTTCCGTCAATACACTGTGGAGCGTCCACGCACAAATTACAAAAAATGCTAAAAACCCAAACTGAATAACCCAAATACGATGTCCGTAAGCACGGGTCATAATTTCACGCCAAATGATTGGATTGTTCCATGTATGCCGAACCTGCACACGGCGAATCTGCTCTTGTCCGGCAGAAACCGTAACACGAGCGGCTTCATTCGGGAGTTGTGTTTTGCAGTGTTCTTCGGCGGTTAATTCGTGAGACCATTGCTTTTCTTCAAATTTCGAAACGGCATCGACCGCAAGCGATTCCGCCAAAGTTTGTTCAACATTATTCTTTTTATGCCAGGTGTCTTCTTCCAATGTTACCGGACGGTTTTCACGGGACGGATTCCAAACCCGAACCAACGCAATAGCAAGAGCGTTTATCGCAACAACAAGACCTCCGTAAAAAATCAGAAAATCCCGAATCGGACCTAAAACGGTTCCGAGAGAAATAGTTGAAACATCAATTGCCGGTCTGGACGCAACAACAACCGCACTCCACGGACTAAACAACACGGCAAGATTTAACCCATTGGGAACCGAAACAGCAATTGTTTCCCAAATACCAATCCAAAGAACCAACACAAGAATTGTTGTTGCAATTGCCTGAAACGTTTTTTCCCGCCAAAGAGCAACACAACTGCCAAGACTGCCGCACGCCAGCATACTAAATAACGTAACCAACATCACCCGGACTATCTGATAATACGAAACACCGCCAAGCATGGCAATTGCCGTAAAAACCGGAACAGATACCGCAAGCATCATCAGAATATTGAGCAAACTTGCAAACAGTTTGCCAAGTACCAATTCGCTGTTGGACATTCGAGTCAATAAAAGCAACAACAATGTTTTGCGTTCTTTTTCCTGCCCAACCGCTCCGGCAGCAAGCGTGGCGGCAAAAAAAACAGCAAGAACCAACTGAACCGGCGCAAGAAATTGAAACAACATAGAACCAAACCGAGCAAAATCGCCGGGGTCTGTAATCAATTGCGTCCCGCTGACCACAAGCCATGCCGTAACGATAAGCAACAAAAGCAAACCGACATAAATACTGCGAACAATATACGTCCAATCACGCCGCGGCGCAATCGTAATTTCACGGGTAAAAACTGGTCCAATCAACATTGTCGTTGCATTATTAAAAATTGAACGGTTGAATAATTACAAAGCTGACTAATTTGTACCTTGTTTACGGGTGAAAATCAAGAGGTAGGCGGAAAGAGTGTGCCAATACTACCGAACGGCAAACAACCGAAGATAAACAATCCGGTCGAATACAAGATTGTATGTTTTATTAACCGCCGAATACACGAAGAAGTATCTGTCTATTTTAATTTTGAGTTTTTTGGTTTGGGCGTATGGATTAGGAGTCGCTTAATATCACAAAGTGGCATTGCGTTTATATTGAGAAAGAAATTTATTTTTTGTTTTAATTATTGAGATTGGGGCGATTTGAGATCGGGCGGTTTTAGAATTGTAAACAAAGAAACACCTTTCCGGTATGATTTTTTGACAAAAGCCAAAATGTTTTTGAGTGAAAATTCTTTTAATCTCCGTTTTATCGTTCCAAATACGGAGATAATAATTCCGCGCCGTTCGGCACCGCGTTGTGATTTACTGATTCGTGCGGTTTTCCGGGCAAGCGCTTCACGCCGTAAATTTCGTTCACTTTGGTTGTTGGTACTTTCCACTTCGGGGTGTTCCACAAACACAAACAAACACTCCAATTT
>JAITQV010000282.1 GCA_031288765.1 Planctomycetaceae bacterium | reverse complement strand
AAAAACATGCGAGAGATAGCGTTTATCACATCTGTAATGGTTTTCATCACATCTGTAATAAGTTTCATCACATCTGTGATAGGTTTCATCACATCTGTGATAGGTTTCATCACATCTGTAATAAGTTTCATCACATCTGTGATAGATTTCATCACATCTGTGATAGGTTTCATCACATCTGTGTTTTCCGGCTTTTGTAACACATTTTTCCGGTTTTTGAAAGTGCCGAATTTATCTATATTTATGTCTAAACATGATACAAATCAAGAGTATTTATTCTGTCGTAACTGTCTATTTTTATGAACCACAGAATACACGGAACTCTCGGAAAAAATAATCCGCAGATTACGCAGAAAAATATCGTCCGCAGATTACGCAGATATAGATTTTCGGTAATATTTCAGCGGAAATTGCCTAAACGAATGGTAATTGTTTCCGCCAACCTTATTTCCAACTTGATTTTTCCGAACAAAACAACCGTTATAGTTAATAACTAATAGTGAATAGTTAATAGTGGAGGACGCAAGCGGAATCATTGCAGTTGCGGTAGGAAACTCCGTTGCGACACTATTAACTATTCACTATTTTAACTATTAACTATTTTAACTATTAACTAATGTGTTGCCCTTGCAGGGCTTAGGAAAAAATTAGGTTGGAAAGAAGGTTTGTCCTGCGTAATTACTTAACAAATGACCGAATACCTTTATTTTTATGCTTTTTTTGTTGTTTTATACACGGAAAACTTGAAAATAAAACAAATGCGGCTATAATCCGTAGATCGTAAATATATGTCCCTTACAAATGCAAAATCGAAATACTCCCAATTTTTTATTGACACTTTATTGACACTTTATTGACACATTTTATTTGTTCTAAAATATACCTATCAATCAATGATTCCTATTTACGAACATAAAGTTATAGTTCTTTCATCCGACATTGACGAAAACCGTCATGCGAATAATCTTTGTTATCTTCGCTGGATGAACGAAGCCGCAATTGCACATTCCAACGCCAACGGTTGGTCGGCGCAACGTTATCTCGAACTCGGTTTGAATTGGTTTGCCCGGCGTCATACGATTGAGTATTTGATTCCGGCACAGGAAGACGATGAATTAACCGTTAAAACTTGGATTGGTGATTGGCGGAATATCCGTTCCACACGAAAATACCGCTTTGTCCGTAAAAACAATCAGGCGGTTATCGCAGAAGCCGAAACACTTTGGGTATTCGTTAATCTTGCAACAGGAAAACCGACACGTATTCCGCAAATTGTTACCGATTCTTTTGCGGTTGTCAATTTTTAGCCGATAAATTCAATCCTGTTGTAAATTACCGTTATAAATTACCGTCATAAACTATTCGTAACCGTTCACAAATATTTGTCAACTTTTTTTTTTCACATTGAAAGGGTAATGGTAAATCGGCATTGTTTTTTCAAGATGTTGGTATTGTGGAAACATTGCCGGCTTCTTGTTGATTATTGTAAATAATTAAAAATGTTGTCTGCCATTGCCCAAAACGCCCGTAAATACCGTGTTTTCTTTTATTCTTTTTATTTTTTGTTTTTTATTGGTTCCTATTACGATAGGATTTCTTGTTTCGGTGGTTTTGCGCGAATTGTACAAACGGCAACTTTGGGAAAAAAGTATTCTCGGTAAAGAAGATGACAAATTTCAGGAAACACTGCCGGAAAGTGCTATAAAATTGTATGATCCTTCTCTTGACGAAATCAGTTCCGAAAAAACACTCAATACCGAAACAGATACCGAACCGGTTCGGAATGAAGAACCGGTTGCCGCCGAATCTATTGCTGTTGAACCGGTTGTTAATGAGCCTATTGTTACCGAACCGGATTCCGAATTAAATACGGAATCTGTTTTTCCCGCTGCAATTTCCGAAACTTCAGAAACAATTTCCGAGCTGGAACAACAACCGTTTTCTGAAACACCTCAGCCGGAAACAATAATCGAACCGGAAATTTTTGAAAACAAATTGCCAAGTGTTTTCGATGATCAAAATATGTTGCCGGATTCTTTTAAGATCAATGATGTTTTTGATGAAATGGTCGGCGAAACCCCGTTGGTGATTCCTGCGGATCTTTCCTCACGAATTGAGGAACACGACAGTCCGAAAAACCCGATGAATCCAATGGAAAATGAAGAGGAACAGGATTTATTGAAACCGGATGAAAATGAAATTTTTACTAAAACCATCGCCCCAACAAAACCTGATAATCAACCGCATTCACAACCGGAAATCACGCACAATAATTTCAATAATGAAGAAAATTCAGAAGCGGTTAATTCGGAGATTTCGCCAATGGCTGTTGAAATACTTGGGGATGATTTTAATTTTGATTCGTTTTTCGAGGAAAAACTGAAACCAAAACAAAAAAATAAAGAACCAATTACCGTCCACGAAATCGGTCAGGGAATTTATCAAGCCGATGGAGGATTCGTAACAAATGATTCAACACTGCTTAATCTTTTACCCAAAGAACAGACAATCGTTTCTTCGTATCCTGATAATTTGATTCAAAATGCGGTTGTCGAACCGGATTTATCGGAAACGGCACAAGATTATAGTTTCACCGAAGAGTTGGCGCCGATGTTTATTCGGAAGCGAAACAAAAAATAAAACCGGCGCCGGAAAAAAATGTTATTACAATTCTTTTACCGGTTGCAATTATTCTCTTGTGTTTTAGGCGGATTTGCACTGTGGTCGCGATCAAGATAAAGATTCAACCATGCGCTTGTTCCTTTGAGTGCGGCATTGTAAGTTATAATCGGTGAATTTTTGAAACCGTCAAATTCATTGAAATATTTCAACCGGTCATACGCAATCGTCCAAATACAATCTTTATCGCCCGACTCACAACGGCTTTTCATGGAACCGCCGCAAGGTCCGTTGCGCATATTTTTTGAACAGCGATTCATCGGACAAAGATACGCCGTGTCGGGAAGCCCGCAATCACCGCAATCCGTGCAACCGTAAAGCGAATGTTTTACATCTTTTTCAATTCGATGAATCATCCGAAAACAAACACGGCAAAAGAAGTTTTTTTTGTTCAAAAAAATGAATATCCTTTTCAAAACAGAATACAAACCATGATTTCGATGAAACGCAATTGCGTGAATCAAACGTGAAAAACGATAAAACAGATTTATATTTTTTGTTTTTTTAATCTTTTTCAGGTTGGGATTTAATATTGCCGGATTGAATTCTGCGGAGCAATCAGTTTCAAAAAGATAAAATTCGTTTGGCTGCGGGAATTGAATTTCCTTATAAAATTGTTTCCAATCATTGTTTGAAAATTGATTGGATTGTTCCAAAATTTCGAAGATTAATTCCGGTTTCGTTATTCCGCCGAGATAACCTGCGGTAAAACCAAGTCCTTTGAAAACGGCTAATTGTTTCGCGGCGAGTTCGTGAAAATATTGTTTTCCTTTATCCTGACCGGCGGAATATTTCTCAATCTCCTCCAGCAATTTGTTACTGACCGCACAACCGGCAAGTTTACCGGAATTGAACACTTTTGCTGTTGTTTTTGTTAAGACATAGGCATTGCCGATAATGGGAGTGTGAAGATTTTGCGAGCGGAGAAATTGTTTCACTTCGTGGAATTTCCGCATATCGTAACCGAGTTGCAGTAATATCCAAGCGGCTCCGGCATGAATTTTACGTATCAATTTATAATATTGCGGAACAAGTTCATTTTCGTTTTGTTTGAACGGATTGACCACGCAACCCGAAAAGAAATGGGTTGGGTTCAGTATTTCCGTACTGTTGCGCCGCGAAGAAACAGCAAGTCCGCGATTCATGGCTGTTATCAAGCCGAGCAAACCAACCGAATCAAGATCAAAAACTCCCGCAGCAAGTTTCGGATAACTTGTTACAGGCAAATCGCCGGAAAGAACAAGAATATTATTGAAACCTTCCGCCGCGTAACGCCAAAGATTTGATTCCAATCCGGCGCGGTTGTAATCTTTGCAAGTGAGGTGCAAAACGATATTGGTTGCAAATTCTGTTAATTGTCCGGCGAGCCAGTCAGCCGGCAACATGGGATTACCGCCGGGATTATCCGTAATGGAAATCCAAGCGATTCGATCATCCGATAATAATTCGCGGGCAAAAACCACAGGCGAAAAATTTCTCTCATTCGGAATTCCCCGCGATGTAACAACTTCTACTCCAATTGGAAATTGCCGATTAGGTAAAACAGATTCTTGTATTTTTTCGTTAAAAGCTAATTTCATGATTCCGTTGATTGTGTTGAAGATAATAAACAAAAATCGGATTTATGAGAGGAGTTTATTGTTTCGATGTACGTATTTTTGATGTGTTAAACGGCAATTATTATTTTACCGATTCCCTAAATCGGCGTCAATCATAAATTGCACTTCCCCAAAAAACAACTGCCAAAAAACGACCGAATAAATACGAAACATTATCCCGAAAAATACGGACATTTAACTTGCGAAAAACATTTCAAACTGCCGATAGACGAAACAATTCGCAAACAGTATAATTTGACGAATTGGAATAATGAGAATTTGAATTAACCGTATCCGTTAAAACACTGTTACTTTATTTGT
>JAITQV010000223.1 GCA_031288765.1 Planctomycetaceae bacterium | reverse complement strand
TAGTTACCAATGAGCCAAAAGTAGTTACCAATGAGTCAAAAGTAGTTACCAATGAGCCAAAAGTAGTTACCAATGAGCCAAAAGTAGTTACCAATGAGCCAAAAGTAGTTACCAATGAGCCAAAAGTAGTTACCAATGCTATCTATTCAGCCCTTTGTTTTCAGTATTAACCCTAAATCTTAGCCCCGCGGACTTAGAAAAAAATTAGGTTGAAAATGAGGCTTTTAGTCAAGATTATTACGCAATTAAAATTCTTGCGTAATCAAAAAATTCCGCTGAAATGGTACGTGTCTATTATTGTTTAATGAATGTACCGATAAAGTAATTCCATAATAACAACAACTAATACCATAAAAAATGTCAGCCAACCGCCAAATCGGACGGCATGGGATAAAATAAACCGCATATCCTCATGCCGTGTTGCCGCATAACAAAGAGAAAATACTATAATCAACGGAATCGCAGAAAAAATCATCGAAATTGTAAAAATGTAATTTTTAAATTTTAATTCTAATATTCGCAGTAAATTGCCAATACCGGAAACTTCAATCTTACACCCGATCTTTATTTACAGCCTTGCGCGAAAGTTTGATGCGGTTTTGCTCATCAACGGCAATGACTTTAACCGAAAAACGATCTCCAATCTTGACGTGACTGTGGATGTTGTCGATATATTCGTCGGCAAGCTCACTAATATGGCAAAGCCCGTCACGCCCAGGTAAAATTTCAATGAACGCTCCAAAATCCTTGATACTGGTTACCAAACCTTCATAAATTTTGCCGATTTCCACCGAACCGGTTATTCGGGTTACTTCCTCGAGAGCCGCCAATGCACTTGGTTCATCAGACGAAGCAATCGAAACAGTTCCGTCATTTTCTATTTCAATCAACGCTCCCGTTCTATCCTGAATTCCGCGAATCGTTTTGCCGCCGGGTCCAATCAAAAGACCAATCTTATCAGGATCAATTTTGGTTTTGAATAATCGCGGAGCATAAGTTGAAATTTCCTTAGCCGGTCGCGAAATCGCACTAAGCATTTTACGAAGAATTTGGATTCTTGCGTCACGGGATTGGGTTAACGTTGCCTTGATAATCTCCAAACTAATCCCGTCAATCTTGAGATCAAGCTGAATTCCCGTAATACCGTTTTGTGTTCCGGCAATTTTGAAATCCATATCGCCGAAATGATCTTCGTCGCCCATGATATCAGTCAGGAGAACCCAACGTTCCTCCTCTTTGACCAATCCGACGGAAATTCCGGCAACAGGGTTGGAAATCGGAACACCCGCCGCCATTAAACCAAGTGTTGCACCGCAAACAGTTGCCATAGAACTGGAACCGTTGGATTCCAAAATATCCGAAACAACCCGAATCGTATAAGGAAAATCTTCGGGATAAGGAATTACCGGTTTAACACTGCGTTCCGCCAATGCACCATGACCATATTCACGCCGCCCCGGTCCACGAATCGGTTTACATTCGCCAACCGAAAAACTTGGGAAATTATAATCCAGCATGAATTTTTTCGAATACTCATCAAATAAACCATCCACACGCTGTTCATCCCGCGCCGTTCCAAGTGTAATCGTAATCAACGCTTGCGTCTCACCGCGTTGGAACACCGCAGAACCGTGAACCCGCGGCAAAACATTTATCCGGCATTCAATTTCACGGACATCTTTCATTCCCCGACCATCAGAACGTGTCCCCGAAAGAATCTGATCCCGAACAACCCGCTCTTCAAGCTCATTCCAGGCAATATCAAAAAGATCCGCATCCCATTGGGGTTTGTCGTCAACCGGAGGATCAAGATCAGAAACTTCATCAACAATATCATCGGTTTTGACCAATGTTTCAGCGATATTTTCGGATTTCGGCGCAGGAAAAAATTCTTCCCGCGCTTTTGTCTTGAGAGATTCACAAGCCTCGAAACGCTCCAATTTACCGGTTGTCCGTTTTGCCGCCCAGAAAGCATCATAATATTTTTCTTTGAGTGCTTCGTAAAGTTTTTCAAACGGAGGTTTTGTATAAACCAATCGGGTCGGTTGGACTTTTTCGACCAATTCGAGTTGCAGATCGATGATTTCCCGAATGTATTGATGGGCGGTTGAAAGAGCTTCAAACATAAGTTCTTCCGGCATCTCACGCGCAAACCCTTCGATCATCAGAATATTTTCACGATTGCCGGAAACGATAATATCCAGCTCACTTTCTTCAAGTTCCTCTGAAGTCGGAAACGGAACAAATTTATCACCGACATAGCCAAGCCGAACTGAAGCCAATGGTCCGTTAAACGGCAACGGCGAAATCGCAATTGCCGTAGCGGAACCAATCATCGCTAAAGCATCAGGATCAACAGTTCGATCACAGGCTAGCGTAAACGCTTGAATTTGGACTTCGTTGGAAAATCCTTTGGGAAAAAGAGGTCGCAAAGGACGATCAATCAATCGGGAAGTTAGAATTTCTTTAAGTCCCGGTCGTCCTTCACGTTTAATAAATCCGCCCGGAAATTTTCCGGCGGCTGCGGTTCGTTCCCGATAATCGCAAGTCAACGGGAAAAAATCTGTTCCGGGACGGCTTGGTCCGGTGGTTGCGGCACAAAGGAGGACTGTTTCATCGTAACCGATTAAGACACTCCCTGCTGCTTGTTTGGCGAGTTCACCCGTTTCCATCCAAAGTAAACCTCTTCCGATTTTTTTTTCTACTCGATGTTTCATTATAGATTACTATACTTTCGTTGCTCAGAACTTTTTTCGTTCAGAATGTTTGTTATACCGCAACAGACAAGGCAAAGCATCAACATTTCAATTTAACGCAATTACATTTATTATCTGTTAACCGGCGTGTATTACTGTGATTCCCAATTTGTTCCCGCTCAAGAATTATGAGAGGGATATAAACGTCCACAACGGTTTTATAAAAACGTTTTAACCGACAAACGGTTATCAATACGGAATAAAAACACGTATTAAAAACGAGAAAGCCGAAACCGTTGATCAATAAGTTCGGCTTTAATTTATTTCCGAATACCGAGAGCCTGAATGATAGTAACATATCGTTGCGGTTCAAGGTTTTTGAGATAATCAAGAAGCCGGCGGCGACGGCTTACCATCATCATTAGTCCGCGTTGGCTGGAATTATCTCGTTTATTGACTTTGAGATGTTCTGTCAAAAGGTTGATTTTTTTGGTCAGGATTGCGATCTGAACTTCTGATGAGCCCGTATCACCATCTGCACGTTTGAATTTTGCGATTAAATCCTGTTTTTCTTCTTTTGTCAGCAGGGTCATAATTGCTGTTTTCCTCCAAAACTAAAACGATTAACGAATGAGCCGATAATTTCTCTCTGATTTTGATATATCTATATCCAATACTCAGGATGATTCTAGTTTATCAGATTGATTGAATCTTGACAACGGGGGGCAACATATTAGTTGATAATTTATAGTTAATAGTGAATAGTTCGCAAGTGTTCTATTTACCAAAACATATTAAATAATTCCGCTTGCGTCCTCCACTATTCACTATAAACTATTAACGATAAACGATTAACTACAAGGCTGCCGTATCGAATTGGTTCCAAAGTCCGTCCAAATCCGCTTCTTTCGGAGTTCCGCCAAAAGCAACAACACGATAACGAAGTTTCAATTCGTCGCCTTCGGGAAGCAGGAACGGTTTATCTTTCGGAAGCCAAAGCATCGGAGTCGGCGAACAATTGCCGTAATCTCTCGTAAACCAAGGACAATTCTCAAACACCGGATGAGGCGCTTTGGACGGGCAAAACACCGCAATCCCCTCAACCACTTCTCCCTTCACACCAGCACGCTTTCCATAGAACGCCATCCAACGCGAAGGTTTGCCCAGTGTATTCGCCTGCCCTTGAACTCCCTCCGCATTGACCAAAATTCCGCCGCCCGTCGGCGCAATATCCGGCGCACAACGAACCCCAAACAAACTATGATTCGTCTGCTCCACCTTAATATCCGTCAACGCCTTAATAACAATGTCCGCATCCAAAATATAACGGCGTTCGTCAAGAATTTTGATCACAAAACGGCGTTGATCTTCGATAATCGGGGAACGTTCCGTTTGGTTCCACGGTTCCGGTTCGCCCTGCGGAACCCAAAGACAACGATCGGAAATTTCAACACCGGTACTGTCGATTTTGAATTTTCCGTTTTCCTCTTTAACAAACGACGGACCTTGTGAAATAATTTGCCCCCGACTGAGCGAATCCTGCCAGTAATTCCCGCCGTTCACCCGATCAAGACCAAAAAATATTGACCGGTGATGCGGCCAAGGCATTGCGCTTTCCGCCGTCAGAGATAAACCGCTTAACGGTCCGGTTACAGGGTAAAAATAAGGATATTTCAATGTTTTGTGCGCCCGGTAGGAAGTCAAAACAATATTGTTTTGATTCCGAACCCACAATTGAAACAACTGATGTTTCCCGCCGGCAGTATCGGGATAAGCAGTCAAATGTTGCGGGGGATTTTCGCCGCCGTTGCTGATAAAATAATCTTTCGGTTGGGCAAACAAAGAACCCGCTGTTAAACTTGCGCCGGTTAAAACAACGGAAGTCTTGAGAAAATGACGTCGGTTCATGAGTCAATCCTTTCATAAAACGGTGAAATGAAACGTTCCAATTAAACATAAATTGGTTTTTTTATTTTCCATTTTTCCAATACAATGTCAACAGCAAGGAAAATTCCGGCAGTATGGTATTCTTAATGATATTCTTAGATGATATCGTTATCCGGCAAGGCTTGTCATGTTCATAATCGGGAGCAGCATGGAAACGATAATATAAAAAACGGCGCCCGCTATTATAAGGAGCATGAGCGGTTCGATTAAACGAATCACGGTATCCAATTGCCGTGCGGTGGTACGCTCGATAGTGTCCGCAATATTCACCAACACATTTTCCAACGTGTTCGATTCCTCCGCAACGGAAATCATTGCCATCACTTGCGGCGGAACAATGCCGGAATCCGCTAACGGTTTTGAAAGCGGTTCGCCGCTGGAGACATTTTCCGCCGAACGTCTTACCGCCTCCGCAAGAATGGTGTTTCCGGTCGATTGGCTGCTAATATCCAATGACCGGAGAATGGGAACTCCGTTTTCCAAAAGCGTTCCCAAAACCCGGCAAAACCGGGAAACCGCACTGTTCAACAAAATCGGACCTATTAAGGGCAACCGCAGTTTGATTCGGTCAAAGATTTTGGTTCCCCATTTTGTTGAAAGTTGCCCTTGAATCCAAATTGCCAGAAAAACAAGAGTTCCGGCAAGATAAATTCCGTAATGGAGAAGAACTTCACGTATCCAAAGCAAGGATTGTGTTGTCCAAGGCAAGGGGTGTCCGGCGGCGGTCATCTGCTCGAAAAACGGCGTAAACTGCGGAACAAAAAAAATCAAAAGTACCACAACAACCGTAATTCCGACAAAAAACAAAATAGAAGGATAAATCATTGCGCCGATAATTTTTCCTTTGAGGTCTGCCTGCTGTTCCAGAAATTTCGCGGTACGCCGCAAGGCATCTTCGAGAAACGCCCCTTCTGTTCCGGCGCGGATAATACTGATTGTTAGATCGTTGAAGATATTGGAATGAAAAGAAAAGGCGTTGTCGATGGCTTCGCCGTCGGCAATACGGTCGTGAATATCTGTTAAAACATTGTGAAGTACCGGATTGGCGGTTTGTTTGATGAGAACCTGAAAAGCGGCTAAAACCGGAACTCCGTTTTCCAATAAGTCGGCAAGTTGTCCCAGTAAGGCGGCAATTTGTGAGCCGGCAACTTTCCGGCGGAACAATTTGATTGTAATCCGACCGCGATTCGCATCGTCCACACTGATTGGAAAAAGCGATAAACGATGCAAGGTTTCCAATGCCTCCCGTTTTGTATTGGCGGTCAGCTTGCCGGTAACATTGTTTCCTGAGGCGGTTCGGGCGGTATAAACGTAATCAGCCATTGTTTAATCTCAACAAAACCAACAAAAACAAAAATTCCCCCCTGAAATATTACTAAACTATTATATTAAAAGGAAACCGCGCCCGCAACAGGAATAATAAAGAGCGGAAAATGAGAAGTTGATATACTTTGCACGGTAACAAATGACAATTGTGTAGGAACATTGTATAGGAACATTGTGTAGGAACATGGGCGTCTTGCCCGTCATCGCCAAAAAGTAACTCGAAAAACTGTATCTATTCAGTGATTTGTTGGACAATGACAAGGACAAACCTTATTTTTTAACCGTGAAACTTGCGAAAAGACAATCGGCTGAATCATTACCGGAATTTTTATCAGCGGGAACGGTGATCCAGAATTTCCATACAAAGTTCAATATAAGCTCTTGCACCATGCGATCTTGGAGCGTAGTCAATAACCGACAAACCGTGACTCGGCGCTTCACTAACCGCAATATCACGCGGAATAACAGTTTTGAACACAATTTCGCCGAAAAATTCCCGAACTTCACGTTCAACTTCATAGGTTAATTCCAAAGACGCATCGTACATTGTTAGAACAATACCGCCGAATTCGAGTTTTTCCGGTTGCTGCGTCATGATTTTTTTAATAACTTCAATCATTTGGACAAGACCTTCCATTGCGAAAAACTCACATTGAATCGGGATGAGGACTTCTGTTGAGGCGGAGAGGGCGAGTTGGGTCAAATGTCCCAGCGACGGCGGACAATCAATCAGCACAAAATCATAATCCCGAAATTCTTGATTCAACTGATCTTGTATTCTTCGGCTTTCTGCTTCATTGGTTCGGGTCAATGTTTCGACATCGCCGAAATTCCGGCTGCCGGGAAGTAGGGAAAGATGGGGAGTTCGGGTTTGGACAACAGATTCCGCAAACGCTGTTCCGGTAACCAGCGGATGAGATTTCAGATAATACGATTCGAATCCGAGTCCGCCGGTTGCGTTGCATTGCGGGTCGAGATCAACCAAAAGTGTTTGGGCGGCGGACTTGGCGAATCCGTCGGCAAGTGAAATCGCTGTTGTTGTTTTTCCAACGCCGCCTTTCTGATTGGCAACACAAAAGACTCTAACCATAAAACATAAACCGGCTTCGTTTACGGACAAAAAATCGCAGATTTCTTTCGGAAAATCAGAGAAATAATCGCTATTTCCGGCGGATAAGTCAATGCCAAAACAGAACCAAAGAAGGAAAATTTCCCAACATTTACCGGTTGATATGTAAAATGGGTAAAATTACAGTAAAATTATAGTAAAATTACAATGGGATTTACAGAATACACTCAAAATTGCCGCAAAACGGTCTTTAATTTCCGGTAAATAAAGGTATCTATACCTATTCAGTTCTTTGCCGAGTAATGACGTGGGGAAAACTTCATTTCCACCTAATTTTTCCTACGAAACAACCTCAGTAGCAAATAATTCTCATTAAAACCAACTTCATTATCTCATTTTAATACTAAATACAAATCACTGAATAAAAACAATTGAAGAAATCCAATCGCTAATTGGAGAATTTCAATTGCCGATTGGCAAATTCCAATGACTAATTGGAGGATTTCAATCGGCGATTGGCAAATTTCAACGACTAATTGGCAAATTTTAATGACTAATTGGAGGATTTCAATTGGCGATTGGCAAATTCCAATGACCAATTGGTAAATACCAACGACCAATTGGCAAATACCAATGACCAATTGGCAAATACCAATGACCAATTGGCAAATACCAATGACCAATTGGCAAATACCAACGACCAATTGGTAAATACCAATGAGCGATTGGTAAATACCAATGAACGATTGGTAAATACCAATGAACGATTGGTAAATACCAATGAGCGATTGGCAAATACCAATGAACGATTGGTAAATACCAATGAGCGATTGGCAAATACCAATGAGCGATTAGTAAATACCAATGAACGATTGGTAAATACCAATGAACGATTGGCAAATACCAATGAACGATTGGTAAATACCAATTCGTGCAATTTTCTCTTCTGAGTGTTCAAAAATGACACAAATTCACCCAAAATTGCTGCAAAATAAAACAATTAGGTCAGATTTTCCGGTTTTTTCCCGAAAGGCGGTCAAAAACCGGTAATTCCCAAGAAGGCTTTACTGATAAGGCTGTTTTGTTAGAAAAATCAAGTTGCAAATAAGGTTTGTCCTGCATCATAGTTTGACAAAGGACTGAGTGTAAACTTGTGTCGCTTCTATTTGAGGCAACAGAAGAAACGCCGACCAACTGATCATCCACCAAGGCTTACTTGTGTCCCAGTCAACCGCATAACCAGTTACGACGATTCGTATTGCAGAAAGTGAAACGCTTCAAAATTTTTGTCGTCTTTTCACGAAGTCGACGATCGATCACACGTTACTTTGCCGCGCGTTTCAAGCGATTCAGGCATCGACGTGGGAAAAATTGAACCGTTTTTTAGGTATCACGATGAAAA
>JAITQV010000183.1 GCA_031288765.1 Planctomycetaceae bacterium | reverse complement strand
GGCGATAGCCGACAATGAATCAAATTCGTATTAGTCGGCTTTGCCGACGCAACCCTTCGGCGAAGGGTTGCCTACCTTTTTTATTTTGTTAAATAAAACCCTTTTTAATTTTGAAAATAATATGAAAAACTATTTGATTCTTTTTATTTTTGTATTGCCGTTCATTTTCGGTTGCGGTCAATCGAAAGTTACAGGAACCGTCAAATTCGACGACGGAACACCTTTAACTTCCGGCGGCGTAACATTTACCAATTTACCTCAACAGGCAAGCGGAGCGATTAAATCCGACGGCAGTTACGAACTTTACGAATTAAAACCGGGAGACGGTGTTCGACCAGGAACGTATCAGGTTACCGTTTCGGCAACAACCGGCGGCGGAAGTGACGGAACTCCGCTTGTTCATTTGGTTGATCCGAAATTTGAGAATCCGGGAACTTCCGGTTTAACCTGCGAAGTTAAAGGGAATACCGTATTCAATATTACAGTTACAAAACCGAAAAAATAATCTTTATTTCAACGGTTTTATGTTTTTCCAGTAGGTAACCGCTCAGAAGGAATTATTGGGTTAGCGACAGAGTTTACTCCGTCGTTATCACCCTTTTGAGGTTGGAAAAATTGCAAAACGCGGAAATTTTCTGTGTATTTCCGTGTTTTGCGGTAAAAAACAATCAGCCGAATAATTACCTAAATTGAATTTATCGCCTGTTGTAAATCTCCAATAATGTCGTCAGTGTCTTCCAAACCGACACTGAAACGGAAAAAACCGTTGTGAAATTCTTTGGGATACAAATATTGCCGTTCATCATTTTCGCCGATGAATACAATTAAACTTTCATCATGTCCCAATGAAACCGCCGACGTTACGATTTTCAAATTGGCGATGAAGCGGTTGTGCGCGTCGTGATCCGCATTCAGACCAAACGATAAAACACCGCCGAAACCCGGCGACATTTGCGCAACAGCAATACCATGTTGCCGATGATGTTGTAACCCGGGATAGGCAACAAATCTTACCCAATGCTGATTCTCTAAAAATTCGGCAATCCGCATCGCACTTTCATTGTGTTGTTTCATGCGGAAAGGCAACGTAACAACTCCGCGCATTATCAGCCATGCGTTAAACGGACTTATCGTACCGCCAAGATTCACCTGTGCCTGCAAACGAACCGGCTCAAGTAATTTTGTTGCGCCTATTATTGCGCCGCCCATCGCATCGCCGTGACCATTGATATATTTTGTCAAACTCTCGATACAAAAATCAGCGCCCAATTCAAGCGGTCGTTGATTAAACGGCGACGCAAGCGTATTATCCACCGAAAGCAACACATTATTGGAATGAGCAATTTCCGCAATAGCACGAATATCCGAAACGGTTAAAGTCGGATTGCCCGGCGTTTCAATATGAATCAATTTTGTTTCGGGACGTATTGCCGCACGTACCGCGTTAATATCCGAAGTATCAACTATTGTTGTTGCGACATTAAATTTGTTGTTGAAGAGTTCGTTCAAAAGGCGATAGACCGCAATATAAGTTACACTTGAGAAAATAACGTGATCACCGGATTTCAGCAACGAAAAGAACAATCCCGAAAGAGCCGCAACTCCGCTTGCCAAGACGACACAATCTTCACCGCCTTCGAGCGACGCCAGTTTTTGCTGCAAATAATGTTGATTACAACCGCCGTTGCGGGTGTAAAGCATTCCGCCCGCGCTGCTCCAATTCAACTCCGTCGGATCATAAGGCAATTGATAACTGTTTGCCATCGTGATGGGGCGGCGAATTGAACCTGTTTCGTCATCCACATCATTACCAACATGAATTGCGCGAGTGCTGAAACCAAGATCATTTCCATATTGACGCTTTGACATTTTATATTTTTGTATTAAAAAATTTGTATTAATTCAAATCTTTTTTCTTGAAAATAGCGTTTGGTTACAAAAAACGACGTTAAAATTCGGATTTATTGATCATTTTCTGTTTCTGCTTTCTGTTGACGTTTACCGGTTTGGTGTTTGTAGGCTTCAAGTTCGGTTTCGTTGCCGAGATCGCCTTGTTGTTTCATCCACTGAGCAAGTTCTGTTTTTAACGTTGACAAAATTTCTTTATTTTCAGGATTTCCCGCAACATTTTTTAATTCATACGGATCAGCATCAATATTGTACAATTCCCATTCAGGGCGTTTAACATAACGCTCCGCCTGTTCTTTGGCAAAAGAGTCGCCGTTGTTTCCTTTTTGAACCCAAGATTTATAAACGGCATTTTTTGTTGCAGCGTTATAAAATTCTTTGTCGTAATGAATATTATAGATCAACTTCCAATGTCCGTTGGTTACGGCACGTGAAGCGTAAGCAGGCGGTCCATGGTTGATTCCGCGTCCGGTGTGTTGAGCAAAAGCATATTCGCGTAACTTGTTTTTTTGACCCAGCAAGATATCAGCAAAACTTTTACCGTCAAATCCTTCGTTGCCTAACGCGTCCGCGCGTCCGGTTTTCAACAAACCCGGATTACCGCCTGCTAATTCGATCAATGTCGGCACGACATCTATATATTGAACAATTGCGGCATTTTCCGTACCGGATTTAATTTTACCAGCCCAACGCGCAACCGCCGCAACACGTATTCCGGCGTCATACAATGTCCATTTAGCGTGCGGTAAATCATTCCCTTGTTCGCTGAAGAAAAAAATTAACGTATCATCTGCGTGTCCTGTTTTTTCCAGCAGTTGAATAATCCGACCAACCTGCCAATCAAGATAAGTGATTTCCGCGTAGTATTTCGCCAGCTCAGATCGTGTTTCCGGCGTGTCAACCAAATAAGACGGTAATTGAATTGATTTCGGATCATAAATATTATCGTTTCCTTTATTATGCGGGCTGTGCGGTTCATGAGATGCGGCGTACAATAAAAACGGTTGTTTACCGGATTCTTTAATAAAGTTTTCTATTTTCTGTAATTCATTTGAATTTTTGTTCTCATTTTGTTCAATCATTTTGAAGAACGCATCGAAGGGATAATTTTCTGCCGGAGCAAAATGTGTTTTACCAATACATGCGGTTCGGTAGCCGAGCGGTTTGAGATAAGCCGGAAGCGATTTAACACCGGCGTAAACTTGCGCGTGATTCGGATAAGCCCCGTTGCGAACCGGATACAAGCCGGTCAACAATGCTTGACGTAACGGCGAACAAACCGCTGCCGGCGAATAAAACCGCGTAAACCGTACTCCTTCATTCGCAAGCCGATCAAGATTCGGCGTTTTAACATTGGGACTGCCGTTGAAACCGTAATCCAAATATGTTGAATCATCGCCGATTATGATAACAAAATTCGGAGACTGTTTTTCCGTGTCTTTATTAGGCGAATTATCTGCAGCATAAATATTGTCCGGCAAAAAGGACAATAAATAACCGGACAATAAAACGGCAATAAATATGGAAACGAAAATATTCTTTAAACTTTTCATAGGTTTTTATCCTTTCACTTTAATAACTAACAGACGTTTCAAAAAATTCCAATTGATTGTGCATTGCGCAAAAAAATTAGCAACACAAATCATTTTCCTATTCCTCCTTGTTTTCTGCAATAAAACAATTTCGGATTTTAACAATTACGGCAAATCAATTGTCCGTTTCAATTCTTTGCTCAACTCTTCGATAATGGCAATGTTTTCGGGATTGTCGATGATATTAACGTTTTCATGCGGGTCGATTTGATGGTCGTACAACATGCGTGAAACCAGTTCACCGCCGCCGTTTTTCGCGCGAAATTCACTGTAACGGAATCGCCCATCAAAAATCGTATCTCCGGCTCCATAACGTCCGGCAGCGTATAACTTATTTGGAACAACACGTTTTTCAATCAATGGAATAAGACTCTTTCCCTGTAACTGATTCTTTTGAGGTTCCGGTAATTTTGTTAATTCATTCAGCGTCGGATAAATATCAATAAATTCAACCGGTAACGAAAATCGCTTCGCTTCTTTTTGTGCGGGCAATTTGATAATCAACGGAGCATTCATTGTGTTCTCGAAGACGGCGTGTTTTGACCACATCGTATGTTCTCCCAAATGCCAGCCATGATCACCCCAAAGAACAATAATTGTGTTCTCCGAAAGTTTTAATGTATCCAATTCATCAAGTAAACGACCAACCAATGCATCTGTGTAACTAATACAAGCGTAATAACCATGGATCAAATTTTTTGCGGTTTCATCGGAAACCGGTTCGTTATTTTTGGGGATATTGGCATAGTTCCGCAATTCACCAAAATTATGAACTGCTTCGGCGGGAACATCTTTGGGAACATAACGAAAATTTTCCGGTAGTTTAATATCTTCTTTTTTGTACAAATCCCAGTATTTTTTCGGGGCAACAAAAGGAAGATGCGGTTTCAAAAAACCGGTTGCGAGAAAAAATGGTTTTCCGCTCGCCGCAAGTTTCCGTAAATCGGCAAGACTTTTTTCCAATGTCTGTCCGTCACGATAAAAATTATCCGGTACATCAGCGGATTCCCATGCCGGTCCTCTTGCGTCCGGTTTATTGTTTTTCTTTTTCCCGATTTTAATTTTATATTCTCTGTCGTTCTTTAACGCTTCCAACGATTCCGGTAACGCATAAGACGAACCATTAGGACGCCATGCCGGTTCGCTCCAACCATCATTATGATCTTCCGAAAAATGGAAAACCTTACCGTTATTGATTGTTGTGTAACCGTTATTTTTGAAATGCGTATTCAACGGAATCGCGTTTGGGGCGTCTTTGGAAGCGTAAACATCCGCTTTGACGAAACGATTATACTTCGGACGCGTTCCCGTCAATAATGCGGAACGGGACGCGCCGCAAACAGAAACCATACAATAAGCGTGTTCAAAAAGTGTACCTTGTGATGCCAAACGGTCTATATTCGGTGATTTAATGTGCTTCTTTCCGTAACATCCTAATTCGGTACGTAAATCATCAACCGCGATAAAAAGAATGTTCGGTTTATTATTTTCCGCTCCGAAAATTACGGAATTTGTCAACAATAATATCATAACTGTTATTATTAAACGTTTCATAATCATTTCTCGTTTATTTCAGTTAAAAAAATTAGTAACTGTTGATGTACAACGAATTATTGTTTTGTTATTTTCAATCAATCGTTAAAATCACCCCAAACTTCACGCGGTTTAAAATTTTCAGGTTTCGGTTTGCTCAAGGCGGGAACCGCGCTCTTCGCATAATTTTCATAGCGTTTTATGAGTTCCTCTACTTTATCAGGATGAGCGGACGAAAGATCGTTTTGCTCATTCGGGTCATCTTTCAGATAAAACAATTCCTTCTTCGTTTGTTGAGGTTTATCAAGATCGGTCAAAACGAGTTTCCAGTTATCACGTTGCAATGCTCCGCGATTTGTTTCTGCATTGTGCAGAATTTCTGTTCGGGAAGACGGTTTGTTCTCCAAAAGAGTTTCCAGAATATCAACTCCGTCAAGCGGTAATTTTTGTTCAATTGTTGTTCCGGTAATTTTGAGCAAAGTCGGATAAAGATCGGTAATATGAATTGGTTGTTCCGAAATAGTTCCGGGCTTGATTTTTCCATGCCAAACGGCAAACGCCGGAACACGGACTCCGCCTTCATACAATGTTCCTTTTCCGGCGCGAAGGTTACCGTTGTCTGTTACGTTTTTAGGATTCGGACCTCCGTTGTCACTCGAAAAGAAAATCAATGTATTATCGGCAAGACCTTTGGCTTGGAGAGCCGTAATCACTTTGCCGATTGCCGCATCCATTGTTGAAACCATTCCGGCATAAATTTTTCGTTGCGGTTTTCCGGGAATATCGGCATACTGTTCCTTCCATTTTTGTTCAGGAACTTCCTGATAAGGCGAATGAACAGCATTGAACGGAATGTACAAAAACAATGGTTTAGACGTATTGTGTGATTGAATCAACCGCTCCGCTTCTGCCGCAAGCAAATCGGTCGAATAACCTTTTTCACGAACCGGTTGATTGTTACGATGCCAATCAAGTCCGCCGTCGCGAGTATGTTCGTAGTAATCCATTGCGCCAAGATATAAACCGTAATGATAATCAAAACCGCGTTGAAGCGGCAAATATTTTTTCTCCACTTCACCAAGATGCCATTTTCCTAAAATTGCAGTGTAATAGCCGTTATTATGTAACGCCTGAGCCAAAGTTTGTTCATCGGTTGACAAACCGTAATTCGACCAAGGACGAATCACTCCGGTTTGTAAACCGTAACGAATCGGATAACGACCGGTCATTAGTGATGCCCGTGTCGGCGAACAGACCGGCTGTACATAAAACCGTTCTAATCTTATTCCTTGTGATGCAAGCTTGTCAAGATTGGGCGTTTTAATTTCCGTACCATGCCAACCGACATCCGCCCAACCGAGATCATCCGCAAGAAAAATAACGATATTCGGACGCTTATCAATTTCATCAGCAAAAAGTATCTGATTTACTGAAAAAATAAACAGCAACGGTAACAAAAAAAGTGGTAATTTCATAATATTGTTCCTTAATTTGTTTAAGGGTTAATTTTAATAGTTATTGTTTTTTGTCTCAATAATAATTTGAAACAAATTTTATTTAACATCAAACGAAATTAACCGTTAATTTCGTTTGATTTCGATTTGTTCAATCCAGCCTTTGAATTTCGGCAAATCCAAACCGTTGACTTTACCGCCAAGATCGGTACCGATTTGTAACGCTTCAACAGGATTTTCAATAATAAAATCAGGCAAGTTTATTGTTGCGTTTTTTTTACCATTGACGTAAAGTTCCGCTTTTTTCTCCGGCGTAATAACGCCTTTTATCGAAACAAGATTATTGGAAATATTTTGATCTATTTCAATAACATTTTCAGCGGCGGCGGTAAAAATTTCACCGTCGATTCTTACGGCAAATGCCGGTTTACCCGATTTCAGAAACAAACTGTAACCGTACCGTGTTCCTCCGTAAGCCAGAATCACACCGTCCGGTTTTTCCGCCCGAACCGCCGCATCCACACTCCACGCTGTTTGAGCGCAATACAACGCCGGTGATTTTTCAATCTCAATATATGAATTTCCGTCAAAATAACGTGCCGAAAATCCGTCTTTGGCAACAAATTCAATATTACCGTGTACGGAAATTTTGTTTTGTTTACCGGAAATATCAGCAATATTTTTTGAGTCTGCGGTAAAATCAAATTTCAATTTTACTCCGCGTGATTTATCGGGAACAATATTATCGTCTTGTTTATTCCAAGGCCACGGCAACACGTTTGCGCGAACCGCCCAATCGTTCCATTGTTTCGATAAAGTTTCGACGAGTTGCAGATTTTGTGCTGCCAGATTGTGTAACTCGGTACGGTCAGTTTCAATATCGTACAATTCCCATTCTCCCAGCGGTCCTTTGGCAACAAGTTTCCATTTTCCGTCACGAATTGCTCTGTTTCCTTCATGTTCCCAAAACAGCGGAACGGTTCGTTGTAACGATTTTCCTTCAAACGCAGGTTTCAAACTTGTTCCCTGTAATGGTGTAACAGCAACACCGTTACGTTGTTTCGGATATTCCGTACCGGCAAGATCAATACATGTTGCCATAATATCAACAAGTTGTCCGTACTCATGGTAAAATTTTCCTTTCACAGAATTGTTGATCAGCGACGGCGAATGAATAATGAGCGGCGTTGAAATTCCGCCTTCGTGAACCCAGTGTTTGTATTCACGAAACGGCGTATTGGAAACATTCGCCCAACCGCGACCATAAGCAATATACGTATCGCCGGGACCCGGAAACACGTTTTTACCGCGCCGAACAGGATAACCGTTACGCGTCCGGTTATTCAGGGGCGGATCAATAACATCATGGGCAATCGGTTCAAAAGTCGGTTTTTCAGGGCGTTCTGTTTGTGTTGTGATTTCCGTACGTCCGATATTTTCGGCACAAGCTCCGTTGTCTTGCAGAAACAAAATTACCGTATTTTCGTACA
The DNA here is from genome assembly GCA_031288765.1 of Planctomycetaceae bacterium. Taxonomy (GTDB): domain Bacteria; phylum Planctomycetota; class Planctomycetia; order Pirellulales; family Thermoguttaceae; genus WRKP01. Next base: position 2,862 of record JAITQV010000183.1, on the reverse strand, counting down.
AATTCGTTTCCCTGAGCGAATCGGTAATCAGACCAATTCCTTTATCCATTTCGGAAATCATAGCGGCGTAAACTTCCATACAACGCGATTCCCACTTTTTATTACTAATTTGTTCCCAATCGTTTGCCTGCGGCGAAAGTTCCCATTGATTGGAAATTGCGCCGAGTTCCTGTAACCGAGCGTAACGGGCTTCACGAACCGGTTTGTAACCGGCATCGTATTTTCCTTTATATTTTGCAACGGATTCTTCCGGCGCATGCATGGGCCAATGTGCAGCCGTGTAAGCAACATACATAAAAAACGGCTGATCCGGAGTGTTTGCTTTGTGGTCTTTAATGAATTTCACCGCATTATCGCTTAGAGCGTGAGTCAGATAATATTCATTTTCGGACGTATATTCAGGATCGGCAAACGGTGAAATTGTTGCATTATCCCGAACCAGACGATGCGGATCAAAATAATTCGCCGCACCCGTAACAATTCCGTAATATCTATCAAAACCGCGTTGGAGAGGCCAATTGTGTTTTGAACCATTCGGATCGGTTTGGTCCGTAACATGCCATTTTCCAATACAATAAGTTCGGTAATTCGCTGCTTTTAACGCTTCAGCAATCGTAACGGTATTCGGTAATAAATCGCCGCGATAACCGGGTTCTTTATGTTGTGCGCCGGTCATGTGTCCCATTCCGGCTTGATGCGGATGCAAACCAGTTAAAAGCGATGCGCGCGTCGGACAACATCGCGCCGTATTGTAAAATTGTGTAAACCGGATACCGCCGGCGGCAAGTTGATCCAATCGCGGTGTTACAATTTCACCGCCGTAACAACCGAGATCGGAAAACCCCATATCATCCGACATAATCAGAATAATATTGGGACGTTCCGCCGCTGAAATAACGGAACAAAATAATAGCACACTCAACATGAACAAAATAATTTTTGTTTTCATTTTAAATTCTCTTTCTTGTTTGGTAAAACTTTTGAGTTTTTTATAACAAAATCGGCATAACGCAACATAAAAAACGAAGAGTTAATACGGAAACCGGACAATACGGTAATCCCGTGCGATCCGCCGGAATCAACACGGGATTCGATCTTCATTTATTTTACACAAATTTCATAGAAATTCAATCCGCAACATTGATTTGCCTGTTTACTTTGTACGCGGCTAAGTAATAATTGTTGTGTAATTAAAGTTTCAACGGCGGAGTGCTGCGTTTTGATTCACGGATGGATTTGTAAATGGTCTGATATTCTTCAATCCGTTTTTTGTTTGCCGAATCTTCAAGAAGATTGTTTGCTTCTTTGGGATCGTCTTTCAGATTGACGAGAAATTCCGGTTTGTCCGTCAAACCAAGAAACAATTTCCACCGGTCTTTCAAAATTGCATGACCGATTCCGTCAAAACCTTCGTCTTGCGCCGATTTTGCACGAAAATTTTGGTAGGCTTGCAAAGGACGCTGGCGGTTTTGAAATCGTTCTCTTAATTCCGGCGGAATACGCCCTTCGGTTGTATCACGACCGGGACTTGATTGGACGAGCAAACTTTCACGAATGGGTTTATCTTCGCTTTGCTTGCCGAGTAAAACGGGAAGAAAACTCACGCTGTCTAACGCTTGATCTTCACCGGGTTCAACACCGGCGATTTCGGCAAATGTTGCGGCGAGATCGTGCGTACCAACAACTTGATCCGTAACAGTTTCCGGCTTAATTTTTGAACCGTTTATTGTATCATCGCCCCAGTGAACAATAAATGGAACACGTGTACCGCCTTCCCAGATTGTGGACTTGTTCCCGCGCAACCCGCCAACAGCGTCATGACCAAACTTTTCACGTTCAGCAGGAATACCGCCGTTATCGCTGGTAACGATAACCACGGTGTTCGCATAAAGATTTCGTTCTTTGAGTGATTTGACAAGATGCCCGACAATCACATCGACTTCGAGAATCATATCGGTGTGCGCAGCCATTTGGGTTTCTCCGGCGAGTTTTCGTCCGAATAATGTTTCCGGCGGCGTGTAAGGACCATGAGCGCCATCAGTATTAAAATGTATCAAAAACGGTTTATTATTTCCGTCTTTTTTATTCTGTTCAAGATGGTTATCAATGAACGCAATAACTTTTTCCGTTAAAATCCGTCCTGTTTGCGAACTATCCCAATCAGGAACACCGGGACCGTCTGCATTCACTTGACCGCCGTTGACTTTACCGGCTTTAAGTTGTGTGATTGCAGCCGGATCACCGACAAGTATATTGTTTTCATAAAAGGCGTACGGAAAACTCTGATGACCGCGCGGAATAATGTACGAATAATCGAATCCCCATTGAACCGGACCTTCGGCAAGTTTTGACGAAAAATCGGGTGTATTGTCATCGATCATTTTTTCATAGACCAGTCCGAGATTGGCTTTACCGAACATTGCCGTACGATAACCTGCTTGTTGCAGAAAATGTCCGAATGTTTTTTGACCGGGCAAAAATTGTGTATCGGTATGCCAATTCCAATCGCCCGCCGGATAACGTCCGCGCCAAGGATAATTTCCGGTGAGAAGTGCGTAGCGTGTTGGTGCGCACAACGCCGCCGGAGTATGGGCGTTAGTGAAACGAATACCGGTTTGAGCAAGACGGTCAATTTCCGGCGTGTTAATTTTACTCGCTGAGTTGTAACTCGTGAAATCGCCCCAACCGACATCATCTGCATGAATTAAGAGGATATTCGGGCGCGGTTCTTTGGGTACGTTTTTTTCTTCAGCATGAATATTGCCGGACATGCAATAAAACACGGACAGCAACATCGTCAAAACAAACAATAATTTTTTCATGTGTTTTCTCCTAAAATAGGGAATTGAAAATGGGTAACTA
>JAITQV010000032.1 GCA_031288765.1 Planctomycetaceae bacterium | reverse complement strand
CGATTTTTTATGACCGTTTCACCTGAAAAAATGTCCGTCCCGCCGGAGATAAAACCCGTCTCTCGAGAGAAATCGTGAAAAAGTCAGGAGAAATAATTTCAAATTCACCTGAAAAAATGCCCTTTTCACCTGAAAAAGCTTCCATGACACGAGAAATAAAAAAAATCTCTCTTATGGTTTTTTCACTTTTTCGCCTCAATTCGGCAATTTGTTGAATAATGACGCCATACAAACCTTCTGTTTTATCTAATTTAACATAAATAGCCGGCAATTTTCCCCAAAAACAAGACTCATTGCCTCATTTTTTACCCTTTTAAGGCGGTAATGAAGTTGATTGTGTGTGGGGTATTTTTGGCTGCTGAGGTTGTTTGGTTTGGAAAAATTAGGTTGGAAAGGAGGTTTTTTGCCGATATTCTTACACGGTTAAATAAGCCGGTTGAAATATTACCGAATTTTCTTAAAGATTCCTTCAATATTGGGCGAAATTTTCCGGTTTCATTCCTTTTTTGTGTTTTCCAAACCCCATAGGAAGTGTTTCGTAATTGCCGACAATTCCGACATTGGCACGCTCCGAAATTGCCGTACCCAACCCGCCAAGCCAATAGACGGCATTCACCAAAAGCCGCCGTAACCCCTCACTCTCAAGGTCTTGCGATGACCCCATCGTTGTTGTAAATACGTTGCCGGTTGTGTCCCCGTCCATTTTGTATGTCTTTGTCCAAGCAATCGGCATCATCGGATTGTTTTTTGATCCCGCAACCGGTTTGTCGGTTGGTTTCATTCCTTCGAGAACTTGACCAAGAACCAACGGCACAGAATCGCCGGAAAGCGGCAACCGAACACGATACACGTCCGTCAACCCGAAAATATCCCCGCAACCACGAACAATCGGATGCGTTTTGTTTTCCAAAACAACAATACCTCGTGTTGCTTCTTTTCCGTGATGCCCATGATGATCAATCCATGTTTCACCCAATATTTTCCGCCCAAACCCTTGCTCCCAACTTCCCGTGTCATCATGGTAATCAAAACCGTATCGGGCAAACTTCCTGTCTTTCGGAATACGGAACGCATGTGTGGATGTCCGCATTCCCAACACCGGTTTGCCCGCCCGAAAATAATCGTCAAAATATTGCATTTGTTCGTCCGGCAAATTGCGAAACCGAAGATTCACCACCAACACGTCCGCCGTTGCCAATACATGAAGATTGGGAATATTCGTCGTGCAAACCGGATCAATTTCACCGGTTTCGGGGTTGATGGCGAAAAGTATTGTGCAATCAAAGCCGTGGTGTTTGGCAAGAATCCGACCCAATTGAACAACCGCTTCCTCCGAACGGTATTCCTCATCGCCGGAAACCAACACAACATGTTTACCGTTGCCGGGAAGATTCGGTGTTCCTTTATATTGCAAGGGTTCCGCCCAAAGCACCGGAGCAAACATCAAAACAATTAGCAGCCGGAAAAACAACACATTCATTTGTTTGGACGTCAACATGGTATTCATTCTTTCTTTTTATATTACTTTTACAGGGCTGAATGATTTTTGGGAAACATAAACAGCCGTTCATGTGATTGAACGGCTACATATTACCGAACCATAAACCGCCCGTCAAGAGGAATCAAAAATTGGGTTTGAGTTGTTTGTTTATATTACGGACTTTCACAAAATTTTGAGTTCTTAAAAATAAACATCATTTACGGAGTTCAAAAAACCGATGTGAAATAAAAAAATTCCTATGCCTTTTAAGTTAAACACAACTCCGAATAAAAAGACCTTTTCCCTTACCTGCTCAAACATTGAAAACATGGCAAAAACGTCGTATTTTGTAATTATTAAGCCGATTGTTTTTTTGTGGGTTTCACGGTTAAAGCATAATTGTATCTGTTCAGTTATTTATCCGAAAATAGGGCTGAATAGATACCCTATTGGTAAGTTAGCGAAAAGGTCTAATAGATACGCCTATTTAATATCATTTCCGAATTTCCCGCCGGCGTCTTGGAGAATTTTTTTGATTTCTTCTTTAACAGCGTAATCAAGCGGTGTTTTACCGTTATTATCTTTTGCGTTTATGTCCGCGCCCTTTTCAACAAGATATTTAACTACTTCCAAATAACCTGCCGGTGTAGTCCAATCGGAATAATAAAAAAGTGCTGTTTTACCGTCCTTATTTTTTGCGTTTACATCCAGTCCTTTTTCAACAAAATATTTAACAATATACAAGTTACCACAAGCTACAGCACCGAAAAGAGGAGTTGCATCGTTATTATCTTTTGCATTTATATCCAGTCCTTTTTCAACAAAATACTTAACAATATCCAAATTACTCCAAACTGCATCTGCAGCCTCGAAAAGGTATGTTTTACCGTTATTATCTTTTGCATTTATATCCGCGCCCCTTTCAACAAGATATTTAACTACTTCCAAACGACCGCTACGTATAGCAGAGGAGAGAAGAGTAAAACCTTCTTTGCTTTTTACATTTACATCTGCACCCTTTTCAACAAGATATTTAACAACTTCCATACGGCTAAATACAGCAGAGAAAAGAGGAGTTATACCGCTATTATCTTTTACATTTACATCTACTCCTTTTTCAACCAAATATTTGACTATTTCCAAGTTACCGTTACCTGCCGCCTGAAAGAGAAGACCTCTGCCTGCATTACTTTTTGCGTTTACGTCCGCGCCCTTTTCAACAAGGTATTTGACAACTTCCAAGTTACCACGACCTACTGCGCTGAAAAGGGGAGTAAAACCGATATTACTTTTTGCATTTACGTCCGCGCCCTTTTCAACAAGATATTTAACTACTTCCAAATAACTTGTTGGTGTAGCCCAAACGGAAGAATAAAAAAGTGCTGTTCTACCTTCCTTATTTTTTGCGTTCACATCCGCGCCCTTTTCAACCAGATATTGAACCACTTCCAAGTTACCACTACCGGCAGCCTCGAAGAGAGGAGTTCTACCATATTCATTCTTTACGTTTATATCGAGTCCTTTTTCAACAAGAGATTTAACTTTTGCTAAGTTACCTTCTCTTGCAACGCGATGAAGAGGAAATTCATCGGCATTGTTCTGCGCCGGTTCCTGAGCGTAAACCGTTAAGAGTAAAACCGACACAAACAATCCCGTTAAAAATGTTGTGAAAATTGTTTTTGTCATAATTAAAGTTCCTTTATTTGGTAAGTGTTTATTTGGTATGTTTATAAAGTAAGTGTCTGTTTTTTACATTAACCCGTCAAACTCTAAATGTGATATAAAAATTAACGTGTATCGGATATCACGCTATTAAAGTCCGACAACTGTAATGGTTTTCCCATTAACTTTTTCTTTTTTCATATAGATTTTGCTATCCCACTTAATGCGGACACGGCGGTCAAAAATAACAAGCCAACCCTCATTACAACCATAAACATCCATATAACGAGCGGTTTGTTCCAGACCTTCCTCCAAATATTTTTTCCCATAACGAATTTT
>JAITQV010000690.1 GCA_031288765.1 Planctomycetaceae bacterium | reverse complement strand
AACTGCTTTTCATTGATATTGATTATGTTCAAAAAAATTAGTCTTAATTGTTATATGCTTATTTATTTTGTGCTCAACTAAACAGTGTGAAATAATATTTGTCTGATAAAAGAGCAAATTTTAAAAGTTCCCTATTGTATGTTATTGAAAAAAATTTATGATATGCCTCGTTATTGTTTTTTAGCCTCATCAAGTTGTTTTGATGATTGAGCGAGGGTGTGAATTATTGGGCGTTTAAGTCTACAAAACAATGTGCCTAAAAATAATAAATCCCCGAAAAACAAGAATATTTCGATAAACTTTTAAGAAAAAGTAGATATAGTTAAGGAGATTAAAATGAATAATATAAGAGAAAGTGAAATACAAAAATTTAAGGAAACTTTAATTTGTTCTTTAAAGTTATTAGGAATTACATTGACTGATACTCAATGTGAGATTATTGATTGTGGCTGTCCACATAAAACGGATATATTACCTGACAATAAAATGGGGATATATTCTTTTTTTTATAAAGGAAAATGTTTGAAAATAGGAAAAGCCGGCACAAAGTCTAAAGCTAGATATAATAGTCAACATTATAATCCTGATAGTTCAAAAAGTAATTTAGCAAAATCAATAATAACTGATACAACATTCCCAGTCAAAAATTTAGATAATAATAATGTAGGAGATTGGATAAAACAAAATACTCAACGAATAAATATTTTAATTGATAATAATTCAGGAAAATTTTTGTTGAATTATATTGAATCATTTATGCAATTATATTACAAACCGAAATATGAAGGTTCCTAAAGAAAAAGAGAAAAAATTTATAGCACAAAACGAAAAAGACAAAAAAATAGTAACCATCTATTTAAATTTTAAGAAATTGAGTAATTCGTTTTCTTTACTCTTATGTTAGAGATGAATTTTATAGTGTCGGTATTTTTATTTTCTAAACGAGAGATACTTGAAAAACAGCAATTTCCTCAGAAATGAAAACGCGGCTCTCCATTACCAAAGTCATCGGCATAAATTCAAAAAAGGTATTTTAAGAATCAAATCATCCGTTTCGTTTTTGTCTAAAATTATTATAAACTATCATAACTTGTCGTTATTAAGTATAGACAGTTGCTTTCCAATGTAGATACTATTGACGGGGGATTTTGCCGTTGATTGAAATCCGGTACAATATGTTAAAAATTAACCGTAAACACTATGGTTACGATGCAAGTTGCCCGAAAAAAAAGTCATTGCAAGGTGTTAGGTCCCGGATTACGCAGTGTGATATGGTTTCACGGTTGTTGCCGGAAATGTCCGGGTTGTATTGCAGACACAATGAACGAAACCGCAGTGTACGAAACAATATGTCCCGAAAAACTTGCCGATTGGGTTTCGGAAAATAAAAACATCGAAGGTATTACACTTTCCGGCGGCGAACCGTTGATGCAGCCGCTTGACGAATTGGCAAAGTTTTTGACGTTAGTGAAACGGCAATCGGATTTATCTGTTCTTTGTTATACCGGTTATACGTTGGAAGAATTGCAAGAGGACAAAGAAATGAAGAATGTATTGTTGTTGATTGATGTGTTAATTGACGGCGAATATCGGCAGGAATTGGACAAGGGACAGCGTTGGCGGGGGAGCGGCAATCAGCGGTTTCATTTTTTGACGCCGCGATACCGTAACAAAGCCGGCGAATGGTACGCCGCAAACGAACGGCAAATCGAAATCGAATTGGATATGAATGGTAAATTGCAGATCAGCGGTGTTCCGTCAAGGGATTTTATTAACAAGTTGACCGCCGAATTACAACGGCGTGAAATAAATGTGGATTTTTCATAACTTTTATTTTAACTTCAAATTGCGTAAATGACACGGATGATTTAAATAATACGTAAGACAAATTTGCGGCATTTGTGTAATTTACGCAATAAAAACCCGAAAGGAGAATCAAGATGAGCGGACCGAAAACAGGAGTAGCGGCAGTCGGCGGTGCCTCGGTTATAGGATTGGGGGCGGTTGCTGTTGTTGCTTTACCGGCGGTTGCTGTCGGATTAGCGGGCTACGGTGCTTATAAGGGGAGCCGGGCAGTTGTGCAAGGAGTGAACAAAGCAATAGAGGAGCATCAAAAACACAAAGGCGACATGCTTGCCGAAATCAATCGGAAGGAACGTCCGGTGTTGTCGCTCATCTCTAATGCGGAATCCCGTTGGCAAAACGAAAAACAATCGCTCAATGCTGCCCGTCAAAAAGCGGAACAGGAACTTGACCGGCTTCGCGACACTTCCGGCACCCCCCATGCGAAAAGAGAAGCGGAAGAAACATTCCGTAAAGCGGAAGCATTATTAGCGGAGGCAAACGATTTGAACGGCAAATTCAACGAGGCGAACAGTACGTTGAAGGCAAAGTTTGCGGAGGCAAAACGGAAAACGGGTTCTTCGGCGAGAACGGTTCGCGGCATTATCAGCGAGGGGCAAATTGCCGCAGACCGGGCGGTCGGCACAATCAATGCGGCAATCGAATCCGCCCGCAATGCCGCACTCGTTTATGAAGAAACGTTGCTGGTGATTCAACAAAAAGCCGCCGAAGAACGGAAACAGGAAATCCGCCGTCAAAATGCCCGAAGCAGTATTGACAATGCGAAAAATGAAATTGTTGCGGATAATTTGGCGTTTATTCAGGATTGGCTTGGCGAAGAATCAACAGGAATGATTCACACGCATTTGGCGGAAGCGGAAAAAAATTTCAAAACGCAACAATATGAAACCGGCACACAATTGGCGCAGGAATCTGTTGCAATGTACCGCAAGTTTTATGATACGGCGTTGCAAACGAAACAGAAGTTCGAGCAGCGTGAAATTATTGCGGATGCGATTACGGCGGCGTTGGCGGATTTGCATTATGACGAACCGGATGTCAATTACGAGCCGAAGGACGATGAGGCGAATGCGATGCTCGGTAATATTACGATTTTTGCGAAGTCAAAAGGCGAGGTTGGCGATATGCGTTTGGCGATTGATTTGGACGGCAAAATCGATCTTGATGTGGAAAATATCCCCGAAGGGCAAGAATCGGAATGTCATCAAAAACTGACTGATTTACAGGCAAGGGTTGCGGATACGATTGATCTTGAAATCACGGATTGGGGGCGGGCATCGCACATCAAACCGGTTGGCAAGGACGGCGTGCGTGTGCAGCAAAAGATTCGGCAACAGGAAAAAATCCGGCAACGGGGAATATAACAAAATTGTATCTTTTCAGTAAAATATTTCCATAGAACCTTATAGTTCATAGTTTATAGTGAATAGTTCGCAAGCGGATTAAACATGTTGCAGCAAAATAATTCCGCTTGCGTCCTCCACTATTAACTATTCACTATAAAATAATGCACTATAAGGTTGTGTTGTTCGGGAATAAGGTTATGTTGAAACATTCCACATAGATACAAACTAGATAATTCAAACCAATGACTGAACGGGTACTTTTTTAGTATCCGCCCATGCCCATACCGCTACCGCTGTTACCATAACCGGAACTGCCGCTTCCGCTGCCCGTCATGTTCGTCATATCTTCCGTGTCACCTCCAGCCATATTATACTTGAAAACGCTGCGAAT
>JAITQV010000681.1 GCA_031288765.1 Planctomycetaceae bacterium | reverse complement strand
TGGAGTTCTCCAATTGGCGTTTGGAGTTCTCCAATTGGCGTTTGGAGTTCTCCAATTAGCGTTTGGAGTTCTCCAATTTTCGATATTTTCGGGGTTCGTGGTTGGTTTTCTGTAATTTTTTAGGAAAAAGGTAGGCAACCATTCGCCGAAGGTTTTTACCCATGGTTGAGTCGGCGGGAACCAGCTTGCTCCCATTTCTAAAACTGTTTGCGTGAATAATATTTTTTGCGTCCGCCCTGCAAGGGCAACATAAACCAGCCCGCCGCAACACGGCGGGTAATTGTCCATAAAAACATCAACGCCCTGAAAGGGCAGTATATTAGTGGATAGTTGATAATTAATAGTGGATAATGTCGCAAGCGGAGTTAAGACGTGTCCGCAGATGACGCAGATTTGTCCGCAAATTACGCAGATTTATCCGCAGATGACGCAAAAAAAATAGTCCGCAGATTACACAGATGAAAATCTGCGTTCTCTGCGGACTTCTCTCCTTTGTTCTCTGCGGTTAATAAAAGAGACAATTACTTTTGGGATATTACAAAACAGATTGCAAAATAATCCGAATAAAATTTTCAAATTGCTCTTGCAACAAATCGGCAAAAATCCGTATGATACGGAATATTGGTTTTCCGAAAGCAAACGGGCAATAAATACCGGAAATTTTAATGAGTATCCAATAAATATTTCTGTGAAACAGTTTCTTTATTTTACAATATTTTTTGCTTCTATCGGGACAATTGTCCTCATTATAAGCAACCCGAAATTGGTACAACAAGGAGTTTCCTATTTGGGAATTACTCCGGCTGGTTCTCATGAGTCGTCTTCCAACCGACCCGAAGATGATCATCTTGAGAAATTTTTATCTCATTATTCGGGAGAAAAAAGGACTTCCCCCGAACCGCTGTATTCCGCTCCGTCTTCGGAAAAACCGGAGACAATTATTATTCCTACGCCTCCGATTCCTTCCAATCTTTCCGTTTCTCCGGTATTGTCCCAACTTGAACCATTACCGAAAGTTGAATCGTTGCAAACAAAACCGCTGCAAACGAAACCGCTGCAAGCGGAACCGATACAAGCCGAACCAACGCAAGCGGAATTGCTAAAATCAGAACCGCCGAAACCGGAATTGCCGCAAGTTGAACCGGAACAACCGGTGTTGTCGGCAACAGCCTCTGTAACTCCCGCGGCAAATCCTTTGGAAATTCCTGAAAATGCCGGAGCCGGTTTTGCTTCATCACGGCACGGAGCAGTTCCGGCGGCGGCGATTGAGTCGCTGGAACAATGGAGCGAGCCGCCGATTATTCCCAATAAAAATGAACCGCCCTTGCCGGTTGGAACTTCCTTGCCGGAAACAATTCCGCCGTTTGATCCGCCAACAACTCCTCCTTTTCCGTTTCCGGTCAATCCTCCACCAAATCCTCAACCTTCGCTTCCGTCTTCTCCGCAAACCGGAAACGACCCTTTTTTACAAACACTAAATTCGCAATCGGTTCCGGCTGCGGCGGTTCCGGCTGGGACGGTTCCGGCGGATTCGGAATCGCCGGTTCCTTTTTCGGTTTCACAGAATGAAATACAAAATGGAATACTGCAAAATGGAACCCAACCAATCATCTCAACACCTCCCGTCCGTTCTGTTTACGATATTCATCCCTTGCCGACACCTTCACTGCCGCAACAAGGACAACCTCCTATTGAACCTTCTCCGGTTATTCAGCCGACATCGTTGTCTATTCCGCAGGAGAAGGTCGGTTCGCAATTTCAAGGCTCACAAGGCTCACAACTGCAAATTGATCCGTCGGTGATGGTAGAGGAAGTTCCCTGTTACGGCACGGAAACGGTTGCGCGGGTGGGAACGCAGGTCATATTGATGTGCGATCTTTTGCCGCAATTGCGGAGAGCCGCATTGCAAGTTCTTAACGAAAATCTTAAACGGGCTTCCGATGAAGAGCGAGCGCAGGTTTCGGAACAAGACAAAGAAAACTTCATTAACATGTTTGTTGAAAACCAATATCCGGCTTTCCTGCAGGAACAAATCATTGTTGCGTTGGTGTTTAACGATTATTTACTTGCCAAAAGCAGGGAAGAGCGGGAAATGCTTGACAAGAGATTCGGCGAGGAATTTGATCAGCATGAAATTCCGGTTTTGATTAAAGAGTTTGGGGTTCGGAATAATATTGACCTTAAACAGTATTTAAAGGACAAACTCGGCAGTTCATTGGATCGGGAGCGGATGCTTTGGATTCGGAGCAAAATTGCCCAGCAATGGATTCTGTTCAACATGCAGGACGCTTCCGGCGAATGTACGCACGACGAAATGATGGAATTTTACACAAAACACAAAGATCAGTTTACGTCGGAATTGCGGGTTCAATGGCAGGAGTTGTTTGCGGCGTTTTCGAATCACCCAACGGAAGAAGCGGCACGGAATAAGGTTGCTTGGATGGGGAATCAGGTGGTTGCCGGATATTCTTTTGAGGAGATTGCCAAAGTCAATTCCGAAGGTTTTACGGCGTCCAAAGGCGGTTTTTGGGACTGGACGAAAACGGGAAGCCTGACTTCGCCGGAATTGGAGCAAGCGGTTTTTTCGTTGCCGGTTAATAAAATGAGTTCGGTTATCAGGAGCGATAAGGGTTTTCATATTATTCGGGTGGTGAAGCGTGAAGAAGCGGAAACGGTTCCGTTTATTGAGGCGCAGGTAACGATTCGGGAGCGAATCAAAACGGAACGCCGTCAAAAACTTCAATCGGACTATTTTGCGGAGTTGAAAAAAAGATATCCGGCACGGATTTTACGGGAGCGTATTGATTTCAATCTTAATAATTAACCGGATTGGGCGTTTGTGATTTGCGGTTTGAAGATAGTCCGCAAATGACACAAATAAAAACGTATGATTAAAATAGACAGATACGTTTGTTTTTATAAAAACATTACGCATTATTCACTGGTCAAGTTTTTGCCGTCCATGTTTAAAATCAAATTAAAAACAAAGTCAGGAATAGGGTATGGATCTTTCGGACATATATTTGTATCAAGTAATTGTTGAGGAAAATTAAGTTTTTCATTTTGTTCCAAAAAATCACAATAAATATTTTTGCCGAATACTCTCTCCGATAATTTGAATAAACAACACCCCCATATAAAACATGTTGAATAGGGCATAACTTTTTCAGAACCTCTCGCTACTTTTTTCCATTGTTTTGCAGCATTTTTTATTGATTCAAAAAATCCTTCTTTGTTTTTTGTAATAATATTTTCCAAACATTCCGGTAAACCTCGAAACATTGCTTCGATAGATGGTTTTTTCTTCTCAAGTAACTTCATCGCGGAATCAGTATCTTCGTCAATAATATAGCTTATCAAAAGTCCAATATATTGGGATTCAGCCGCATGTTCATACATTGGGCATTTACGACGAGCGATTATTGCATATTTTTGATTAAAATCATCAATTTCTGGATAGTTCAATAATACTGCCAGTAGTAATTCTTTCCACGCAGCAGCAGATAATCGGTTTGGTGAAAGAAGAACTCGTTCTTCATATTGTTCTTTCAAATTCTCAATCTCTTTTCGAGTCCAATCGTGAATTGAAAAATATTTTTTGAAAAGCCAATATCTAATATTAACAGCATTTTGAAATGCGCCTTTGGCATAAGATATTGAGCCTACCGGAATATAATACATACCTAAGCCATAATATTCGTCTGCCAAACCAGCGTGAAGCCTTCCTTGTAACCAAGGTTTTGATGGCGTGCCTTTCTCAATATATGACAATGTTTCTGTGATGAAATTTTTATAAGTAATTACATCTGTAGTTTCTATCATTGTAATGTCCAACTTCCATTAACAAGTTTGTAGAGGAAACTTTCACCCCATTCGTTCACAATGGTTATAGATCTATCAAGAGTACCACCGTCAAATGCAGACTTAAGTTTATTTCCCATATCATTTCCGCGGTTGATTAAAGCTTCTATCACACCTTTAACCCATCCGTCTGACATTTGTGGATATCCACCGTAAGCTTTATTTTTGTTCATTAACCAATTGATAGTCTTTCTTGCAGAGTTCCAACCATCAATATATTTACATTCACTTAAAAGAAGATTATTCGATCCAGTGCTTGAGAAAATATTGTCTCCTCCATTTATGGAATTGTATTTTCCCGTACCAATAAAATCCAAGTCACTATGTATCCAACGATCAGCTGCTTCACCTACATCTCCTTTTAGTTGCTTATTATTTACAAATTTCGATAAATCAAATCTGATCAATGGTTTTTTTGTCAATGGACATTTAAGCTGCTGCGCTGCTGCCAAACATTCTGCAACGACTCCTCTAATATTAGATTTTTTAATTAGAAAAGATCCTGCATATAATATCCCTCCACCTAAAGCTCCCGCACCTGCTCCAACAATGGCTCCCATTATCCCTTCCTTGAACCCTTCAAAAGTTCCTCTCATTAGGTTAACGTTCAGGTCACCATCATCGTTAAGTAGAGAATTATAGATCAAGCCATTTATAGCACCTGTTGTAAAACCAGCCAATACTCC
>JAITQV010000102.1 GCA_031288765.1 Planctomycetaceae bacterium | reverse complement strand
AAATCATTCCTTTCGGCAATTATTGAAGAAGAAGTGTTGGAACTCCGTTTTGCAACACGGGAACGTACCATTCGCCGCCCCGCCGATAAAGTTAACTCAACGGAAACCGCTAAAGAATCGGCGGAAAATGTGGGAGAATCGTTTCTCACAGTATGCCGTTTTGACTTCTCCGCCCAAATTTCAACCGCCGACGGTAAAACCAAATCCGTAATGATCGAATTACAAAAAGCAAAGTTTTCGTCGGATATTATGCGGTTCCGCCGTTATCTGGGCTTGCACTACCAAAACCCGAACAATTCCTACGGCACAGAAGAAAATAAAAAAGCGTGCCAAATTTACGCTATTTTTCTATTGGGTTATGATATCGGTGTTAACGATTGCCCAATTATTCAGGTTGATCAGAACATCAAAGACGGGACAACAAAAAAAACATTGGAGGTTACAAACGAATTTATCGAAGGTTTGCACCACCGTTCGTGGATTGTGCAATTCGACCAACTGAAACAAAACCGCCGTAACGATGCCGAAAAGTTGTTAAGTCTTTTCGATCAAGGAAACCGCACCGCCAATCATCATATCTTGAATGTGGACGAAAACGAGTATCCTGAAACGTGCCGCCCGATAATTCGGCGTCTTCTCATGGCGTCGGGCGATGCGGATATTCAGGCGGAAATGGAACTGGAAGATGATTTCATGAAGGAGCTTCAATACAGGGAACGCTCTATCATTGAAAAAGACAGAACAATTAAAGAACAAGATAAAGCACTCGAAGAAAAAGACAAAGCTCTTGAAGAACAAAACAAATTAATTAAAGAATTGAAAGAGCAATTGGCAAAACGCCAACGATAAAAGTCTTCGTTTATACATTCTCCTGATTTTTAATACCATAGTTGTCCTCCAAAATTCCACAGAATCATTACAATAAAAGATCATTTCCCACCGCTCAAAGTATAGATACGTGTTATTAAGGATTGCCTGTTTTTTTTACGGGTTGCCTGATTTGAATATTTACACCGAAAATTTGATTTGCTATACTATGCAATTGCCGTTGTAATTGGCAGAGTAATTGACGGAGTAATTGCTGTCGTAATTGCAATTGCAAAAAAAGACTCGTAAATTTAGTGTAAGTAAGTTTAGTGTAAGTTTAACTATTTTAAGTTTGTTTATCTCAAAGGAGACTCAAAATGAAACGAATTGTTTGTTTAGTGCTTGGTTTTTCATTGTTAATGTTTAGCGGTTGTCCGCCGCAGCAATCGCAACAGGCAGTTCCGCCTAAACCGGTTGTTCCGTTCAAATCGTCTGTTTCGCCCGGAACAACAGAGCCGAGTGTGGGCATCCTAAAACTTGAAGACCCCACGCCGGAATCCGTAAAATCCGACAGCGTAGAATCCGACAGTGTAAAATCCGACACCGTAAAACCTGATGTCGCTAAGGAAATCAGCGAAGCGGTGAAAGAAACGAAGGAAGCCGCGGCGGCAGTTACGGAAGTTACCGCCGAAAAAGCGAAAGAAACAGCGGAAAAAGTTAAAGAAACCGCCGTGAAAGCCGTTGAAACAATTAAAGAAACGGCGGAAAAAGTTGTTGAAAAGGTTGAAACGGCAATTACCGGAGGTGAAAAAGAAGTTGATTCGCTTCTCGGCAACGCCGCCGGTAAACCGAAAGAAATCCTTGATATTATCAAAGGTTACAAAACCAAACGGGCATTCGATCCGGCAAAGAATGCGGCACGGAAACCCAAAGTGTTCGCAACATTGCCCGCCGAATTTCATAACCCCGACGGTATGACCGTTAATGATAAAACCGGTACGCTCTTTCTTTCCTGCCCGAATTTCAACCGGCGACCCAATGATACGGGCGCAAAAATCCATCCGGGCTACCTCGTGAAAGTCAATCCCGACGGAACAACGGAAAAATTGCTGACGTTTGAGGAAATCGAAAACATTCAAGTTCCTTCCACAAAGCAAATCGGTCCTATGGGGCTTGATTTCGGACCCGACGGTCATCTTTACGTTTGCGATAACCAATACTTCTTCGATACAACAAATAAGTCCCGGATTCTCCGTGTTTTAATGGACGGCGATAAACCGACCGGTAAAACGGAAGTTGTTGTCGAAGGCGTGAAACTGGCAAACGCCATTCTTTGGCTGGAAGATAAAGTGTTGCTTACCGACACGTTCCTTGATTTGGAAGGGGAATTCGGCAGCGGTTGCGTTTGGAAGTTCGGCAGGGACGAAATTCTTAATGCCGGCTCCGGCGAAAATCCGCCCGTCAAATTGAATCCGCTCAAAAAAGCGGAAGACGATCCGCATTGCGTAACAATTCAAACGGTTAAGAAAATTCCCGGCGGCGGGAACGGCGGACCGGACGGAATTACCGCCGATTCCGAAGGAATTGTGTACTTCGGGAATTTCGGCAACGGCGAAATGTACCGGCTTGTCTTCGACGCGGAAGACAAAGCAACCGTCGATATTATCCATCCCGCCGGAGAATATTTCCATTGCTGCGACGGAATTTATTTCGACAAAGGAACCAACAAAGTGTACGTAACCGATTCGGCAAGTAACGCCGTTCACGCGTTTACGCCGCCCAAACCAAACGAACCCGCCGTCTTTGAAACAATTTGGGAAAGCCCGAATACGGACGGCGCCGACGGTTCACTCGATCAGCCTTGCGAACCGATTGTGATCGGCAAAAGGTTAATAGTTGTGAATTTCGATTGGCCCTTCCCCGAATTGCTCAATACCGCCAGTGATGAACCCTCAACACTAAGCGTGATCGAACTCGAATAAAAAAATGAAAACCGTAGGGGTGAAAAATCCTTCGCCCCTACTAAGTCCAATCGAAACCGATTGGACTTGAGTCGGTACCGATTAAATTTGAGTCGGTACCGATTGAACTTGAATCAGTACCGATTGAACTTGAGTCGGTACCGATTGAACTTGAGTCGGTACCGATTAGACTTGAATCGGTACCGATTGAATTTGAGTCGGTACCGATTAAACTTGAGTCGGTGTAGATTGGAAACGAATCGTTACCGGTTTGAAATAAACCGGCACCGATTGAAAATTAACCCAAACATATTAAAAAGGAGGCACCTATGGCACATGCAGCCGATTGGTATCCTAATTCACGGGATGACCAGCTTCACATGGTAAAAACATGGAACACTGTTTTTATAATGCAAGCATCGATGTGGAATATCCCCCAAAACCACATCACCCAACTGGTAAACGACGCCCAAGCGGCAGAAACCATTTTGGATAAAGTAAAAAGCGGGGAACGTACCTCTGTTGATGTGGTTCAGTGTAACGTGATCTTTAAGAACATGGAAACGGAAGCACGTTTCATCAAAAAACATTATCTTTTGATGCCGCCCCTCACTCCGGCGGACTTTCCGGCATTGCTTTTGCTGTTGCCGGACGAAACCCACTCCCCAATAAAACCCCCAACAGGACAACCGCTTCTGTCCGTAACCTACCCCGGCGGTCCTCATCTGCTGGCGGTGCATTTTGCGCTGCTTGCCGGTACGGAACCGCCGGATAAACGGGGTGATTACGGCTATGCTCTTTACCGGGGGATTATGCCGAAAGGCGGAGCAACATTGGAACAAGCCGCCGGAATAAAACATTATCTGATGAAAGAACCGTTGTCCGGCGATGAACTGTTGCATTACCGCTTCACCCGACGGAAAAAAGAACTCGTCAACTTCGACGCCGATGAATCCGGTATGACCGCCTACTTCTGCGCACGTTATGAAAACCAAAAAGGTGAACACGGCGCCTGGGGTCCGGTTGCGGAGGCAATAATTCCGTAAAAATTAAAATTATACGGATTGTTGGGAACGGCGGGGAGGGGAATAACTGTTGCGGCATAAAGAATTGCCGATGTCCCCCCCCGCTTTTTTCCGGTTCCGAATACAGATGAAACGTTATGCAATATACTACCTAAAATTATAATACCTTTTTTTCAAAATAATTAACAAAATTAAGACCTGAGAAATGTCGATCTTGCGTCCATAAAATACAATTATATTTTAAATTAGTTGCATAAATAATGCTGTCTGCCATTGGTAATTTAAATTCTATACTTAATTTTGACGCCGATAAAGATAATTCGTCATTGAGAGTAATTATCTTACCTTGTTTTATATGGGCAATACAAAATAATGCATTATCTTCCGTTGTTTCCAATAATAATTTTTTAAATACCTCATATAAAATAATAGTAGGAATTATGAGATCATTGGTATTTTCAATTAATTCAGATACAATATTCCCGGAATCTGTCCCCGCAAAATATTCCAGCCAAAGAGAAGAATCAATTATATTCATATTCTATCCTCCTCCCGTATAATAGTGGTATCTATTCCTTTTAGTATTCCTTTTAAATTTTTTATTGGTTTTATTGGAACCAATTCAATCCTGTTGACGTAGGTAATTACTTCAAAAGAAACTCCCGCTTTTAAACCGATTTCCTCCCTGACTTCTTTGGGAATAATAATTTGATATTTATTGGAAAGTGTAACTTTGTTCATTAATAAACTCCTTATAATTTAGTATAATTTATAGTATAATTTTATAAAAATAATCTGTCAAGCGGAAAATCCTATAAATTGGTTTATGGAGGATAAATTATGGAAATAACAATGGAAGAATTAAAAATTCAATCCGATGAGATTATCTCTCATGTCGGTCAAGGACATGATGTAACTATAATGTATAACGGCAAGGCTTATGCTAAGATCATACCTTTAGGCAAGGAATCTATGGAATCAGACGGTTCCGAAAAAGAATTGTTCGGCTTATGGAAAGACAGAACCGACTTAGATGATGTAACCTCTTATGTGAGGAAAATGCGGCAAGGGAGAAAATTATGATTATTGATACTGATGTACTAATATGGTATTTCAAAGGGAATAAAAACGCATTGAACATTATAAAAAAATATATTCCTTTCAATATCTCAGTTATAACTTATATGGAATTGATCCAAGGTATGAGAAATAAAAATGAATTACAAACGTTAAAAAAGTATTTGAAAAAATGGAATGTAAAAATAATACAAATAAATGAAAATATTTCTGTTCGATCAATGTTCTTGGTAGAAAATTATTATTTAAGTAATTCATTAGAATTAGGAGATGCAATAATTGGAGTAACCGCGCGAGAAAATCAGGAAACACTATTAACTGCAAATTATAAACATTATAAAATAATACAAGACTTAAATATCGAAATATTTAGACCTGATTATGAAAGTTAGCGAAAAGATCTAATAAAACAGACAATGACAAGTTATGTTTACTGAAATTACCAGTTCATCGAACCGGAAAATTAAGGAGGTTATCAAATTACGCGACGGTAAATATCGCCGAAGTTCGGGGCGGTTTCTAATTGACGGTATCCGCGAAATCCAACGAGCATTCCGCTGCGGCATCAACATTCTTGAAGTGTTCGGCAATAAAGAAACAATCGACGGCTTTTCAAAAACGTTTGGGAAAAATGTGTTGCCGACAAATCAGTTCTACCTTGTTTCCAATACCTTACTTGAAAAAATCTCTTTCGGTGACAGAAATGAAGGAATTGTTGTTGTTGCCGAAATTCCGAAAGAACCGGCGAAATTATTTGAACTGAAAATTTGTTCCGTTCCTGTTCCTTTGCTTGCTGTTTTGGAACGTATCGAAAAACCGGGCAATTCCGGTGCCGTTTTTCGCAGTGCGGACGGGGCGGGTCTTGACGGAATTATTGTGGCGGATTCTATTGCCGACCTTTATAATCCGAACACCATCCGAAGCAGTTTAGGAACCGTTTTTCAAATTCCGCACGCAACAATGGATTCCGTATCGGCAATAGATTGGCTTCGGCAACATAAAATCCGTTGTGCGGTTGCGCGTTGTAACGGCATGATTTCTTATACGGATTACGATTTTTGCCAACCGGCGGCAATTGTTCTCGGCAATGAAGCGGACGGACTTTCCGATATTTGGAACGGCAACGATATGACAACAATTTCACTTCCTATGTGCGGGATTGCCGACAGCCTCAATGTTTCCAACGCCGCCGCCGTTTTGTTTTACGAAGCCCGCAGACAAAGAATGCAGAGAATTAAAAATAGGTGATTGGCGGTTACGGTTTTTAATTCGTAATACAATTATAAAGCATAACATTATCTGATCATTTTTTTTATTGCGGGAAAAAGATTTTGATATTTTTGGGGGCTTGCTTGATTGAACCGGTTGATTCCGGCTATAATAGTAATACGTTTTCTTTGATTTTAAGAATATTTATACGGTTTATACTATAATCGTATCGCCGATCCGGTTTTAGAGGTTATTCCGGTTTCGGGAACTGTTGAGTTGTTGCCGTGTCGATAAACCAGAAATTTCAACTGTTTTCACCACAGCATGAATCAGGATTCGGCTTATTGGAAAAAAGGTGTTCGTTATACTGCTCTCTCTGATATTGGTTTGCGGCGGGCAAATAATCAGGATTCGTATGCGGTCAAAATCGCCTCCACTGCCCGGCAATGGCTGGATCGCGGGCATTTGTTTATTGTTGCCGACGGAATGGGGGCTCATGTTGCCGGCGAAGTTGCCAGTCATCTGGCGGTGGAAACCGTTGTTCAAAGCTATTTCAAGAGAACCAACGAATCACCTTCGCAGGCATTGGTTCAATCCGTGTACGACGCCCACCGAATCATCAAAGAAAAAAGCCGGCGGGAAGACGCTTACCGTGATATGGGAACAACCTGCGACGCCTTCACGATGTTGCCGCAAGGTCTTTTAATTGCTCATGTCGGCGATTCACGGGTTTATCGGGTTCGTAATCATGTTATTGAACAGTTGACGTTTGACCACAGTCTTGTCTGGGAAGTTTGCATGGCAACGGATTTGCCTTTTAATCAGGCTCCGAGTTATATTCCCAAGAATCAAATTACCCGTTCGTTGGGACCGACGGAGAAGTTGGTTGTTGATTTGGAAGGTCCTTATCCGATAACGGTCGGCGATACATTTTTAGCGTGCAGCGACGGTTTGAGCGGGCAAATCTCCGACCGTGAAATCGGCGAACTCCTCACCGTTTTTCTCCCTGAAACCGCCGCTGAAACGTTAGTAAACCTCGCCAATCTCCGCGGCGGTCCCGACAATATTACTGTTGTCATTGCGCAAGCCGTAGAGTCTTCCGCAGCAACACAAGAGGTTGATGCGGAATTAAAAATTCCGTTTTCGAGTTGGCTGGTGTTGGGGGCGACGGTTTTGGGGGGAATGGGAGCAATTTTCGGTTTTCTTCTGGGGAACATTCCGGTTAGCGGTCTGTTTGCCGTAATAACCGTATTTACGGCGGTTTTTTTTCTGATGCTTGCCAAAAAGCCGCTTTTTGAAGGTTCGCCGTTCCTCCAAAACATCCAATCCGGCGGTAAAGTACCGTACACCCAAACAGCATGTGCTCCAAGCCATGAATTTGCGGTAACGTTGTCGAAAATTCTTTACGAATTACGTCAGGCGACGAAAGGGCAGCAACTCAGTATTAATTCGGACGAAGCCAACCAATATGAAAAGAAAGCCGTTGACGCTGTTAAGACACAAAACTTAGTTGTTGCTATCCAAAATTACGCGATGGCAATCAATCTTTTAATGCGGGAATTGAAAAAACTAAGTTCAAAGAAAAAATCTTAACTCTTTCGCATTACACAGGCACAAAACTTCGTAATTGTCTATTTATTAACCACTGAATACACGAAATACACGGAATTTGTAAATAGTAACGGCATACAACTTCAAGGTTGGTTTATTTATAGGGCATAGGACAGAAAAATGTTTTTTTGTTATTGTATTCATTTTGTTCCTTAAAAATGAAACTTGTGATCGTATCAATTTACTAATTTCCATGTGATCCGTGTATTCTGTGGTTAAATAAAATAGACAGTTACAAATCCGCCTGTGTTTTCTATTTTGGAAGCCGACCGGTTTGGGAACGAGATTAAGAACTTACAAATTTGTCCATTCTTGGTATTATGCCGTCGTTGTTGCGTGATGAAATTTTGAAGACGTCCGATGTGGTGGTTGTCAAAGTCGGAACCAATGTCCTAACGGATTCCCATGGTTTGTTGAATGAGGGGCGGATTGCGGAGTTGACGGACAATCTTTGCCGGATGATTCTTCAAAAGAAGCGTATTATATTGGTGAGTTCGGGTGCGGTTGGGGCGGGAATGGGGCGTCTTGGGCTGACCGAACGCCCCGCCGAACTCTCCCAACTCCAAGCCGTTGCCGCCATCGGACAAGGGAAATTGATTGAAACTTACGAACGTTTTCTAAACCGTCATGGAGTCCATTCGGCGCAGGTTTTGCTGACTGCCGACGACCTTTCCAACCGAAAACGTTATCTCAATGCCCGCAACACGATTCGAACCATTCTTGATTATGGAGCCTTGCCGATCATTAACGAAAACGACACTGTCAGCGTTGACGAACTCCATACAACATTCGGCGACAATGACCGTTTGGCGGCGTTGGTTGCCAACCTCTTTGAAACGCCTTTGCTAATATTATTGACGGATGTTGACGGGTTGTACGACCGTGCCCCGAACAACCCCGACGCTCAACTTATTCCGATGGTGGAAAACTGGTCGCCCGACTTAATGAAATTGGTTGCTGAAAAGCATTCAAACCGCAGCAAGGGCGGAATGTCCAGCAAGCTTAAAGCGGCAAAAATGATTACGGGTTCGGGCGGCAACGTCATTATCGCTAATGGGGATTGTCCTGAAACTCTTGGTGATTTGTTTGCCGCTAAGGAAGTTGGGACGGTGTTTCTAATGCAGAACAGTTTTCTAACAGCGCGGAAACGTTGGCTTGGATATGCGGTACGTACGGAAGGTCGGCTTATTCTTGATGCGGGGGCGGTTGAGGCGGTTTGCCGCAAGGGTAAAAGTCTGTTGCCGATAGGTATTCTTGATGCCGGCGGGACATTTGAGAAGGGCGGGATTGTGTCCCTTGTGGACAATAACGGCAAAGAGATTGCCAGGGGATTGACGAATTACGGGCTTAAAGAGGTTCTTTCAATCAAGGGCAAAAAGACTTCCGAAATCCAAACCATTTTGGGAACAACCGGTTATGCTGAAGTTGTCCACCGTGACAATTTACAACTCGTCAACTAAATAAAATTAAACAGCCGATAAAGTTAATCATTACTAACTAATCTGTTTTTCGTCCGCAACACAACGATTCCAATCTACCTACCTCACAAATTCTAATCGTCGTGATTCGACGATTCCTGTGTGTGAGGTTCGCACATTCCCGTGTGTGAGATTCGCACATTCCCGTGTGTGAGGTTCGCACATTCCCGTGTGTGAGGTTTGCACATTCACGTGTGTGAAATTCGCACATTCACATATGTTGGCGGGATATTAACAACAAAACAACCGTTCGCCAATCTTTTGATTAACAATTCAAGAGGTAGGCAACCGTTGGGTGAAAACCCTTCGCCGTGAGGTCGCCTATCTCACGCACAGTCGACGTAAGTTTTTATATTTTAGAGACTTGTGAAAACATATAAGTGGCTGTTCACGCCCCGGTTCACGCTCCAAAAAACTTACTGTTCACCGGGAATAGAAAGTAAAGTTAAAGTCTTGATTATAAATAGGTTATGAAGTATTACGGCACAGAAACTATTTAGCATTTTACCTCATGTAGTGGTGTTTACAAGAATTCTTGATGATTTTTTTATCTGTTCACTGGTCAAGTACAAGCGAAAAGAGTACACTTGATGAAAATTTTATACACTCAAACGCAACATTTTCGCCTGTACATGAACA
>JAITQV010000577.1 GCA_031288765.1 Planctomycetaceae bacterium | reverse complement strand
CCGCTATCCCGAAAATAGGGCTGCAAGCCTTTTAGTCAATACAGTAGCGTAGGGCAACGCCCTAATGCTGCTGTGGTGTTTTATATCACGAGTTTACAAGCGTTTAGGTGGTTTTTGTTTTTAATCTTTTTTTGTAATTCTTTTTTATTAAAGGAGTATTTATACATCTGAAAATAAAAAAACCTAATTTTGAATAATTTTGAACACCCTACCTTGCAGGGCGTAAGACAATACTACTTGCACATTCCAATCCGTAGGTTGCGCTTCGCTCCACCTACGGTTATGCACATCTCGTCCCTTGCGGGACGAAGTTTAGCGGATAGCAGACCTTTTCGCTAACTTACAAATATGGTATCTATTCAGTGATTTGTCCCAACAATAGGGCTGAAAGCCCTATTTTCGGGATAGCGGACTGAATAGATACCCTATTTGTAAGTTAACGAAAAGGTCCGTTATTCCTGCTCTCTGGAAACGGCATCGCAAGACTTCGGAAATCAGTAGTTACTGTAATTGTTGCGCCGCCGCCCGAAAATACAAAAACACCGTCCGGCATCGGACAAAATTCCATAAACGGATATTCCGAACCGGAAACCTCACAAACCGCACGAACAACCGGTCGCCCAAAATAGAACCAACCTTCCCGATATTCCGAAACCGTTAGAATAATTTTCGTTCGCTTTTGTTCGTCCCAAACCGCATTGTCAACCAAACATCGTAAGTCCAACGGAATCAAAACCGGATCAGATTGCTTTTGAATATCGTCAAGTTGCGGAATAACCGTTTCCGATTTCAATTTGCCGACCTGAATCGAAACAACAATTTTTCCTTTCAATTCGGGTGTTGCAAAAAAAGTCTTGGGAATACAAATTTGCGAAACCGCCAACTCAAACGGATGTTCCCGATGAAGTCCGTCAAACCACGCCAGCCAGTTTTCAACTTCGCTCTTTCCCGAATCGGCAATCCGAAACGAATTTCTTTTTTCCGTTTCAAGGATATATTGATCCGCAAATTCCTTTGCCTTTTTTAAGTCCTCAACAGTCCGCATTTTGGAAACGGATTGGCAAAATTTTTCATAATCATACCGTTCCCAATCCGTTGCAATTTTTGTACGTTCCTCCTCAAGATTCTTAAATTGCGGATCATTTTTATGAAACGCCTTCAACTGAACGTCAATTCGTTTCATTTTTTCAAAAAAAGCCGTCGCCGGAAGAAACGCAATCCCTTTTCGTTCATTTTCAATGATCTGTTCCCATTCCGCCCGAACCCTCTCAATAACCGCCGCCCGCTCAGGATAACCGGAAGGTGTAACAGTTTCAAAAAAACGGTCGTAACTCCGTTTGGTTTCCGCAAAATCAGCCGAATGTTCCGTTTCCGTCCGTAAATTCTTCAACGCCGTTTCAAAACGGAGAATCCTGTGTTTTTCCGCCGCTAATTCCGTTAACGTATCAAGTTGTTCTTTCGTTGGAGCCGGCGCCTCTTCATAGAAATTGTGAATCACCGTATCAATTTTTTCCGGCGTTTCCGCATGTTCAATCGTGTATTTCGCCGTCTCAAACGCCCATTCCGTTTCACGTGCGGAAAGTTCCAGCTTTTTCTCCGACGCCAGTTGTTCTATTTCCGTAAGATATTTTTGCGGCGTCCAAAATCCGCGATAATTGTTTACAATAATTTCAACTTCTTCCCGTTTATCGGCGCGTTTTATGTTCTCCCGAACAGATTGAAAATCCAAAAAATCCCTTTTACCGCCGATAGAATTTTTCGCGGCAAAAAATAAAACAAAACCCGCAATCACAAAACCAATCAGAACAATAACCGTATTCAACCGCAATTCCTTTTCCAATTCTTTAATCTGTTCCGCAATTTTTTCTCCGAGTTCACCGCGGTTGATTCCCCAAATATCACGAAGAGATTTATATTCGTTCAAAATTTTCCGCTTTGACCGCAGACCTGAACGGACAACTTTTTCGTACTTCATTTCATCAATTTTTTGTACACTCCAAAGAATAGACCGGACAACCGAATCCCGATCAAAAATCGACACGGAAAAAGTTTCCGCCGCATCCTGACCGGTAAATGTTTCAACAATCGATTGAATTTCCTGTTTCCGTTTTCTTTCCGAAACATGTTCGGACAAATCCGATTTTGTCAGGATAATTGCAACAGGTTTGTCAATTCGGTTGCCGTCCGGCGAACGGCGGCGCAACTGATCAAGAAAACACCGGATATTTTCCGTTTGATCGTTTGTTTCCGTACTGTCAATCAACAACAGCAACGCATCACATTCCGTAAACCATTCATTGATTTTTTCCGCCTGTTCCCGATGATTCGGTTTTGAACGGATTGATTCCGTATAATTTTGTTCGGAATAATTCGGTTCGCAGGAATAATCCAGAGTTCGGATTTCCCACGCCATTCCGTTATTGAGCAACGAAAATTCAATGACCGAAATCTCTTGCGGTGACGGATTGTAATTGCTGCGGTTAATCAGAATAGAACCGTCTTTGGTTTTTTTGCCGTATTTTGTACAGCAATCAAGTAAGGCGGTCTTGCCGGAATTTTTCGCTCCGAAAATTCCCAACCGGCGTTCTTTGAAGCGCCGGCTTCGAATAAAAAGCGATTCGTAAGTTCCCGCCAAACGCGAATGTTCACCGTCCCAGAGCCAAAGTTCCGTCTCATGTCCGATTCGTCCCTGATTGAAAAATTCCCGTAACTGTTGTTCGTTGTAGGAATTTTCGCGGTTGAACCGGTCGTTTTCAAGAAAAGAATACAAAGGTTCCCGTAACATATCTCTCAAAACAATAAATTCCGAAACAGGTTGTTTAGCGGCGTCCGTAAGTTGATTGTGTTGCGGTGGCGGTGGCTATGGGAAGAATAATTTCCATACCGGACTGCAAATCACGCGGACTGCGGAGTTTGTCCGAATTCATTTCAATAATTTCCTGCCAACGCGAACTATCCCGTAACTGATTTGTCGCAATACGGAAAACAGTATCCTCGTCCCGAACAATATAACGTACACCCGGAATGGAAACAGAAGCCGTTGTATTTTTTTCCGGTCGTTGTCCGCTTCTTGTGAGCATTTCCGCGTAGTTGTTTTTCAGATAATCAACCGGCGGAATTTCAACAACAGTCCCTTCCGGCAATTTATAATCTGTTCCGTATTTTTGCCGGTTGTATTCCGCCAAAGCCCGGAAGAGACGGCTTGTTCCGAAAAACTGGTCGCTAATGGTCATGTAAGTATCATTTTTTTGTACCGTATATTGTTCCGCTGTTACCGGAGAACGTTTGATTTCCGCATCTATCCGGCGGAACACCTTTGCCCGCCTTTCACTGTTATCCGTTGCGTTATTCGCCGCTGTGTTATTCACCGCTGTGTTATTCGCCGCGTCCGGCACCGAAGACGAATTTTCCGGCTGCACCGGCACAGGAATATCCTGCATCCGCGAACGGCGATAAGCAGGATTCAGTGTTGCTGTTACGGGTTTCGGCGCCGTTTCAAGCGGCGGCAACGAATCCGCCGTTTCGGATTGAACATTGCCGCTCGGCAATAAATTTACCAACGGATTGGAATCGGGATTCGCCGTATCAACAGGCATCGCCTGCGAAGGAAGCAAATCGGTAATATTTTGTACAGTTGATTTGGGATGATACCGGACGGCTCCGGTCGGAGCGTGAATATCCGAACCAAAACGAAGTTTCGGCTCGGAATTTTCCTGATTCCGTATTTTACGAACCTGATTTTGTAACTGACTGCCGAGCGGCGGTTCCACTTTCGCCAGTTCTCTGTGTTGCGGTAATATTGCCGCCGTTGAGATTGGCGCCGCCGGAACCTCCGCCTCAGAACGTTGCGAATCTTTGGGAATTGCCAACACCGGCTCGTTGGTTTTCACAACCGTTTCATTATTCGCCGTCGTTTTCGTATTTATATTTGCTTCGGTATTCGGAATCGCCGTATTTGTAATAGTATTCGGAGCGGGCAAAGCGGACGCGGTTGATTGGGCGAATGTCGGCGGCATGTAGGGAGTTGGTGTTACGGGCGGCGGCAAAACGGTTGGCGGAGCGGCGGGTTGCGCAAAAGTTACCGAATCCGCCGGAATCGAAGGCGGCGGTTCCGGCAATGGGGAAGAAGCTCCGACGGAATCGGCAATTTCCGCAAACGTTTGAACCGTTCCCGACTTCGGAATTGCCGGAATTGTTTCTTCTTTTTTCGTTGTCATTGCCGGAATTACCGGTTCCCTTGCCGGCGAAGTTATCGGCGCTGTTACCATTTCCGGCGGAGTCGGAGCCTTTGTAAATTCGCCGGATAGGGAATCCGTTTCCGGTTGTTCGGGAATTGTCACACTTTGCTCCGAATACGCTTGCGAAAAAGAGGACAACTGCGGCAATGTCTGAATTTCCCCGTCGGACTTGGGAATCGCCAACGATTGATTACCGGAAATGTTGGAAACCGAAGAAGTTGACGAGGAAAAATGATCGGTTGTTGACGGCTGCATTTTAAGCGGAGCGAGTTGTGCGGTTTCGGCTGTTGCCGGAGCCTCCGTATCCGAAACCGCCGCAACATTCGGAATCGCCGCAGTTGGTTCCGCCGTATTGGTGGGAGTCGTATCCGCAACTGCCGCAGCCGGTTCCGTAACCGTTGGAGTTGGTTCTGTCGTATTGGTAGGAGTCGGAATCGCCGTATTGGGGGGCGTTGCCAACGAAGTTTCGGATGCTTTAGGCGGCAACGGCGACGATGGCGGTGTTGTTGTTATCGGGGGAAATGTTAACGAATCCGGTGCAACATTCGGTTTTTCATTCTGTGCCGCGGGAGATTCCAGAGAAAAAGGCAATTCCGGCGAAACGGCAAGATTGGTTGTCGGAGGGGAAGTTGGCGGCGCGGTTGTTGATGGAGCAATCGGGTTGGAAAAACCATTTACTGTTGTTTCGGGCGGAACAATATTCCAAGGATCCGTCGAAGCGGTTTGGGAAGTTTTAACGGGTTGCGGATTAGCGGCGGAGTTTACTCCATCATTAATATTAGTATTAGTTTGCGGGTTTGGAACAGGGTTTACTCCATTGTTAGTATTGGTTTGCGGGTTTGCGGCGGGGTTTACTTCGTCGTTAATATTGGTTTGCAGGTTTGCAACTTCTTGTTTTGCTGATTCCTTTTCGGAAGTTTTGGCGGTTTGCTTGGAAGATTCTTCGGAAGTTTCAACTGTCAGCGGTTTATTTTTTCCCAAAAACGATTTCACCCCGAAATATCCGCCGGTCAACACCAACACGACCACAGTTGCCGCCGCAACCTTAACACCGACATTCAGCCAGCGAAAACCCGCATCCTCATCTTCATCACTATCCTCAATAATTTTATTGTCTTCGTTGACATCCTTCTTATTATTTTTGGTGGCTGTAATATTGTCGGCGCCGGAATGAACACCGATATTGGAGTTTTGCGGTTTGCGGTTTGCGGTTGTATTATTGTCATTGTCGGCAACGGTTCTTGTTCTAAAAAATGCGAAGAGCCGCGAGAACACTGTTTTTGCGTACCGAACCGGAATAACGGCGACCGAGCCGATTTTACAAACCGCCTTAACCGCCGAATAATAAAGCGGAGGAAAAACCGACAACAACCGAAGAAAACGTTTTAGCGGTTTTTCATTTTGGGGATTTCTGTCGGAATTTCCGTTGGGATTCAAGGGGAGTTGCCTGTTTTTTTGATTGGCATCCCGTAATGTTTTCTTTTCCTGCGTTACGGCGGACGCGGCGGAATTGTTGGCAAGCCCGTTTGATTCGGTGCCGGTTAAATCGGATTCCGAAGAGGGCATTTCCGAATTTTGTTTTTCATTCTTTGACATTGCGGCATCCTTGCTTATTGGGTCTGTTTATTGTTTTCTTGCTGCCCGGAGTTTGGCGCTTCGGGCTCGCGGGTTCTGTTTTAGTTCATTATCGGACGGTGTGAGGGGTTTGGGGGTAATGATTTCCCAGTGCGGGTTATTGCGAAAGGCGTTTTTAACGATTCGGTCTTCCAGCGAGTGAAAGCTGATAACAACGATAACGCCGTTTGGTTTTAGGCGGTTTGGGGCGGTTTTCAAAACGCTTTCTAGGGAGCCTAATTCGTCGTTGACGGCGATTCGCAATGCCTGAAAGGTTCGTGTTGCGGGGTGGATATTTTGGGAGTGGTGTTTTGTGCGGGTTCTGTGTTCTCGCGGGACGTGCCTGCGGACTAATTCGGCTAATTCGCAGGCGGTTCGGACGGGTTTTCCGGTTTTCCGGCGTTCGGCAATTGCCCGCGCAATACGCTTGCCGTACCGTTCTTCGCCGAATTGGTAAATAATATCGGCGATTTCCTTTTCACTCAACTTTTCGAGTAATTCGTAAGCGGGTTTGCCTTCTGAGGTGTCGAATCTCAAATCGAGTAAACCGGTCGAATCGAAGCTGAAACCGCGTTCGTTGTCCGCCAGTTGGTCGCCGGACAAACCAAGATCGAGTAAAAAACCGTCGATTTGACTGATTTGTAAAAGGTCGAGGACTTCATCAAGGTATTGGTAATTTGCGTGGGCGAAGCGGACGGGAAATGTTTTATTGACAGTATTATTATTGGGGTTGTTGGGATTATTATCGGGTGAGGTAATTTTATTGCTAAGGATTTTGCTGAGTCGTTTTTCCGACCGATTAATGGCGTCAATATCCCGATCCATCGCGATAATAATTCCTGATTTTTCCATATTTTTGGCGGGCGGGTCGATTTTTGAGTTTTCCCGAATCTCTCGATCTTCTTGAATTTTTTGAGCGATAGCCAGAGTATGTCCTCCTCCGCCAAGTGTTCCGTCCACGTAAACACCGTTTGAATTGGGCGACAACAGGGCGATTACTTCCTGAAGCAAAACGGGGATATGAAGGGAATTTTCTTGGGGGGCAACGGAATTTTCCGGGTTAATATCTGCCGATTTTTTCCTCATAGGGTGTATTGGGGTTATGGGGAGACGTAGCATAGCAGATTTTCAAAAATCAGAAAAGAGCAATTTATTAGTAACTGTCTATTTTTATTAACCACAGAATACTCAAAGCACACGGAAATTAGAAATTGCTAAGAGCACGAGTTTATTTTTTGTGTCCTATTCTCTATAAATAAACTAACATTGAAGTTGTACGTAAACATTTATTACTATTACAAATTCCGTGTATTTCGTGTATTCAGTGGTTAATAAAATAGACAATTACCCATTGCAAATTGTACAACATTGGTTATTACAATTACATTTATTTAATATCGATAACGATATTATTTTGACCGGAGTCGGTAATTTCAACTTCGATAGGACTTTGATCGGAGTTGATGATGGGAACATCCGGTGTTGTTTGATTTCGGCGTTCTTCGGGAACATCCTCCGGTTTTTTACCGGCGGGTAACGGAATTGGTTTTCCTTTTTGAAACACCGAAACATGATATTTCCCCGGTTCTGCGCCGGATTTACCGTGTGTATGCGTCAGCGTGAAGTGTCCTTCCGTGTCGGTTTCCGCAAAGGACATAGCACCGGTATCTGTTTTGCTGAACACAACTCGTACATCGGCTAATGGTTGACCGTTTTGTGTGATTGTACCGGTAACAGGAATAACTTTCTCGCCTTTATCCCGACAGCCGGATATTAACAAAACGGAAAGGGACAAAATTAAAAATACAGGAATCATTTTTTTCATGGAATCAATGATTGGTAAATGATGATGATGATGATAACCGGAAAACAAGGGGTAACCGATCAATTACCCCTTGAACATAAATTTATAAGTTTTAATTTGTTACGGCAGAGCAACAGTTAATCCGTCGTCCCGTGCGGCAAGACGTAACAAAACGTTGTTCAAATCCACTGTTTCGGAAATGAAACGTACCGAACCGTCCATCACGGTAAATTGTGCACCGCCGGAATGAGGTGATGTGATAAT
>JAITQV010000569.1 GCA_031288765.1 Planctomycetaceae bacterium | reverse complement strand
TTAACGACGGTAATTGATAATGTTTTCGTTTGGGTTGCCGTCCGCCAACAAAATTTTCTGTCGGCTGACGCCGACGCAATCGCTCGGCGAGGGGCTTTCACCCAACGATTGCCTACCTTGTGAATTGTTAATCAAAAGATTGGCGAACATTTGCCGACATGAATCGCAAAATAGATAAAGGCGTTGGCGAGTTCGCCGGAAGTCTTGGCAAGTTCGCCGGAAGTCTCGGCGAGTTCGCCGGAGTCGTCGTAGAGTTCTACGAAACCTTCGCAACATTCCCCGAAACTTCCCCAGAACCCCTAAACTCCTCCGCTAAAACCACCACAACATCAAACGAAATTGCCGAAATATCTTGAGATTCCGCTTTGTTTTTGGGGTATATTGACGAAATTTTTGGGGCGGTAATGAATAATTGGGGAGTGGTTGTATGGATTTCAAGTATCGGCTTGATTTTTTTTGCTTTTCTGACGATACCGATTATAAAGATTTCACTGATTATTACTATTTTAGCCGTAATATTGTGTTCCGATACCAAAAACAATGGATAATCCCAGCAATATTCAAGAATTAAAACGCCAAAATGAGTTTCTCGAAGAACAATTAACACAGGCTCAACGATTAACGGCTCTCGGCGAATTGACCGGAACAACAGCACACGAATTTAATAATATCTTGACTACTATCATCAATTACGCCCAACTCGGTTTGCGCCATAAAGACGAACCAACCCGAACAAAATCATTCGACAAAATTTTACTCGCCTCAAAACGAGCCGCCAAAATCGCAAACACCATCCTGGCAACAGCAAGAAATCGCAAAAAAAACTTCGAACCCACAAATCTAGCCGCTTTGATCGAAGATGTTTTGCTGCTGCTCGAACGGGAAATGAATAAATACCGAATTACCGTTGAGAAATTGTTTCAAAAGAATATTCCTGAAATTACGGCAGACGGCAACCAAATTCAGCAAGTGCTGCTCAACCTGCTCATCAACGCCCGCCAAGCAATGCCGAAAGGCGGAAGAATTGTTCTCAAAATAAGTTATGACGAAGAAAATGAAATGATCGATTTTATTGTCCGTGATTTTGGCTGCGGTATTCCGGCAGACAAACTGCCGTACATTTTCGACCGGTTTTACACAACAAAATCCGGTCCCGACGAAAGCGGAAAAGGCGGCAACGGTCTTGGTCTTGCGAGTTGTAAGTCAATCATCGAACAACACAAAGGACTTATCC
This sequence comes from Planctomycetaceae bacterium, assembly GCA_031288765.1. Classification (GTDB taxonomy): domain Bacteria; phylum Planctomycetota; class Planctomycetia; order Pirellulales; family Thermoguttaceae; genus WRKP01. The sequence goes on along the minus strand of JAITQV010000569.1, from coordinate 5,354 downwards.
GTGTCGAAAGCACCGAAGGAAAAGGAACCGCTTTTATCGTTAAACTCCCGACAATTATCCGTTCAAAACTTTTGGAAGAATTGGGAAAAGATAGGTAATGTTTACCGGATGACCTTTCGCCCCCAATTATCTTTGCCTATTTTGTCTAATCATAACAACACCTACAAAAATACCAAGTGTTGCGGTTTGTATTGATAAAATATCCAACATTATTAAAACTTGCAAATCAATCAATTCGATTATTAAAGACTGGAACACCGGATTGTTCCTAACATCCGGTCAGATCGTTTTTCTGAAAATAAGAAGAAAAATCAATACAAAACGAAACTATGTTAGGATGACGTAATTACGAAACATCCAAAGGTTTTCATAAAGTTTTCATAAAAATGCAATGACACCTTTCGGCTAAGGAGATGGTCGCGTGACGAGAATTTATACAAATGTTCCTGCAATGATTGCTCGAAGCAACCTGAATCGTAATATGGGTGCACTCGAAACATCGTTGGAACGGTTGAGTACTGGTTTCAAGATCAACAGCGGTAAAGATGACCCGGCAGGTTTAATTGCCAGCGAAATACTCCGTTCCGATATGACCGGTATCAAAACGGCAATTAAAAACACGGAACGGGCAAATATGATGATTGCCACCGCCGACAGCGCGTTAAACGAAGTAACAAATCTGCTGAACGATATTCGCGGTCTTGTTACCGAAGCCGCCAATACCGGCGCAATGAGTGCTGAAATGATCGCCGCAAACCAATTGCAAGTGGACGCATCACTCGACGCCATCGACCGGATTTCCTCGCAAACTACATTTATGGGGTTGAAGTTGCTCGACGGTTCGCTTGATTTTGATTTAACCGGCACCAACCGGAACGATCTCAAAAATCTTGCCGTGCATCAGGTTACTTTCGGCGCCAATAAAAAACCTGTCGATGTCAAAGTTGCGGTACAGCAGGCGGCGGAAAAAGCCGCTTTGTATTACAATAATCCGGCGTTGGCGGAAGATATTGTTTTACAGTGGGGCGGAAATTACGGTTATTTTACTCAATCGTTTCAACGCGGCGCAACAGTCGGGGAAATTGCACAAGTTGTCAATGCTTCGTCCGATGCAACCGGAGTTACCGCCGAAGTCGGTTCCGATGCCATTGCCGGTACCATTTTAACAAGCAGTCTCGGTTTGAACAACGATATTATCGTTACTGCGGGAAAAGCCGGTCTGAACGGCGGAAATGTCGAAATCAAATATCTTAAAGGAACTTCCGAAGGGATTACGGTAAAATATGAAGAGCCTATCGACAAAAATTCTCCCGCAAAACTCTTGGTTTATTTGCAAACGCAGGAATATAAAAGTGCGGTTGCCGACGATGTTGACAACACGATTATCGACAACACCAATTCGCTTCACGATAATAACGCCTTAAAATTTGAAGCCAATATACCGGGCGCTCAGTACAACAACGCCAATATTCATTTTGTTGACGGACGTTTTACCCAATACAATTTCGGCGATCCCGATAACGGTCTCGATGCAAACAATCCTTACGGAGTCGCCGGTCATCAATATGCGTACTATAACGATGAAGCAACTGTTTCCAAAGCGTTGTTCGGTGATATTAACGGGTTGACCAATATCAGCAATCTGGATGGTACCGGAACTTATTTTACCATTCAGTCGAAGGAAGCAAGTTCCGCATACAATAATGTTGCCGTAACTTTTATAGCGGATACGACCGGCGAAGTTCCCGCCGGAAAAGCCGCACGGGCAAGATACGACGAGATTAAAGACGATGCGGGAAATGTTATATCAAAAAATCTGCGAATCTATTTCAAAGACGGAGCAACCATTGAGCAGGTGCGGGATGCTTTGAAACTTGAAGGGCATTTTGAACTTACCGCTTCCGATAATACTGTTCTGGCAACTACATTGGATGCGAGCGCCGACAGTTTCGATTCCAGTGCGGCGTTTGATCCGACTTCCGGTTCGCCGGCAGGTTACGGTAATACCAATAACAGCGGCGGTGAAGCCGGAACATTGTTTATTGTTTTACCGTCCGACGGTGTTGATCCGAGTACGGACGAATCTATTACGGCGAATGATATTGTCGCCATGTTTGATCCTACGCATCAGGCATCCCGCGGAAGTGAACGGGCGGCGGATTTGTTCACCGTAACACGAACCGTTGACAACGACGGAACCGGATTGATTCATCTTTATGATTACGAATATACGGATGCGGACAATAATACAACCACTCTGAAACCGAAAACGGAATTTAACCGTGTTCTTCAGAAGGGAGTTACCGGCGGAGAAGTTGTTACGACGGCGGCGGAACTTGTTACCGCTCTTAACAATTCGGCGTATTGGGGAATGGTGATGTGTCCCGAATTGGTTGCCGAACTTGCCGGATACAACGCAAAGGGAACCTATTATGATGCAACCGTTCCGCCGGTTATTACCGCAAAACTTGCACCGGGCAATTTCGGCAATCAGGTTGTTGCCGCATTTGAGGAAGTCGCCTATTACGGCAACCCAAACGAAGGCAACGCTCTTCAATTTCTCGGCGAAAAAAATTCACCGAATATCCGGTTCGTGGCGGAGCCGGGCAACAGCGAACTTTGGGTTGACCGGACAACTGTTCCCGACAAATTGGATTTTGCCCGTGCTGTTTTGACGGCTCAAGACCCTAAGGCAAGTCTTATTGTTACCGCCAATGAAAAAGGCGGTTCTTACGACGATGTTCAGTTTGTGTTCAAGCGTATCAACGAAGACCCGGACAGTCCGTACAATCCCGACTTGGCGGATAATCTTGATCCGAACCGCAAAAACGGCTGGGTCGAATACGATCCGGGAAAATCCTATGCTGAAGCTCAGGCAACATTCAAATCCGCCGACGGTTATGATATTGCCAATTCCGCATTTTATGTTACCGCAACGGAACGCGGGGATATGTTCAACAACATACCGGTTCTTATGACGATGAGTGATACGCAGGCGGAAGCGGTCAAAGTTATTTTTGACACTAAAACCAGTCAGCTCCGTGTTTCGCTCAACAGTTCGATGGTGAATGCACCGCCGACAACGGATCAGACGGATTCGGCGTGGTATCCGCAGATTACCGCCAATGATGTTATTGCGGCGATTAACAATGCTGATCTTGGTTTTACGGCGGCGTTGTCGTATTCGCAGAATACGTCGGTGATGTATGATTTAACGAAGCCGACCGATCCTACGGCAACTCCGCCTCCGACTCATCCGTATGAATTTCTTGTTGATTCCAACAGCAATCCGTATCCCGCCGCTTACAACAACGGAACCGGAACTTTTGACCATGTGGGACTCAAAGTCAATCAGTTTACGGAAGTTGCCAACACGAAGGAAACCGGAGGACATCTCGGCGGAACCGTAACAGTTTGGATGACGGATGTGGAAACAGTTGATGACGCCGGCAATGCTACGGTAAGGCAGCCTAATGCGAATGATGCGGCATTGTTGTTGAACAGCGATCAGGTTGTCGGCAAAATGTTCAATACGCGGACTTATTCTTCTGATCCGGAATCCGGCAAGGGGCTGATTGATTTTGTCAAAGACGGTCCGATTGTTACATCCGGCGGGCTTGTCGAAAAGGGGGCGATTACGGTTCATCTTGTTACGGATGCCAACGGTCTTGTTCAGACGACAGCCAAAGATTTGGCGGCGTGGTGGGATTTGCAAGACCCGAAATTGGTGGATCATATCAGTGTCAGTATTGTTCGTCCCACCGGAGCGCAATGGGATGAATGTAATGATCCTTACGGAACAGGATTGTTGGCTCCGACTATTTCGAGGGGGGAATGTGATGAATGGATTATCAACGACATTCAGTTTGTCGGCTGGAACGATAATATCGAACAGCAACATCTTGTGTTGACAAAGGCATGGGGAACGATGACTTCCGATAACGGAGTCGACGCTTCTTATGATTTGATTGCCAAACAAAACGGGACGGATTTTAACGGATATACGATTGTTTATGCCAACGACAGCAGTGTTACGGGGCTTTACGCCGACAATTATGTGGAAGGTTCCGAAGACAATCCGTGCGATGAAAACGAATACACCGGTCTGGACAAGGACGGTGGCGGTAATCTTATTACACCGCAAACAATTTCAACGAAAGGAATGAAGCTTGAATTGGACACCAGTCTCAAAACGATTACGATTCATCTTCGTGCGGGTATTACGACGGCGTATGATATTGAACAATTGATTGAGAATGATCCGCAGACACGGAATTTGTTTGAGGTTTTGCAGCATGGCGATGGTTCGGAAGTTGTTTCGATGCAGGACGATACGTTGCTCACCAAAGACGGGGCGTTGCCGGCTGGGGAGTTAAACGGGGCGAAACTTTTATTCGGAGCGGATGCCAGCAGTTATTTTCTTATTTTCAAATCGTTGGAATACGGCAGTGATCAGTTTGTCGATGTTCAGGCAAGCGCTTTGGACGGCGGGAAAACAACTTTCTCGCTCAACGACAAAAACGGCAATATTACCGAAAAAGTTTACGGTCAGGATGTGAAGGCGTTGGTTAACGGCGTGCAGGCGGTGGGGCGTGGGCTGGATGTGTCTCTGAACACCTCAACACTTTCGCTGGATATGACGCTTGACGAGGCGGCGGGAACCAACAATCAATATGCGACTTCGTTTTCGATAACCGGAGGCGGCGCAACTTATCAAATCGGTTCTGATGTTGTTTCGAATCAACAGATTACGCTTGGAATCCAAAGTGTAAATACGGTCAAATTAGGCGGTGCGACCGGCAAGATGTATCAGCTTCGCAACAGTCAGAATGCTTCGCTTGCCAATGATCCCAACAAGGCGTTTCGGATTGTTGAGGAGTCGATTTTGGCGATTACGGCGATTCGCGGGCGGCTTGGAACAATACAGAAGGCAACTTTCGAAACCAACATCAATGTTCTCAATGACACGTTGGAAGCGATTACTGAGGCGGAGAGTCAGATTCGTGATACTGATTTTGCGGAGGAAACCGCTAATTTAACCCGTGCGCAAATATTGGTTCAATCGAATATTAGTGCGTTGGGCATTTCGAACCAGATTCCGAATTACATGCTTGGACTGCTCAATCAATAAACTCAACCCATAAAATCAATCCATAAACCAATCTAGGAATGTATCCCCAAAATACCGCAAACTCTTAATAGGTAGGCAATCATTCGCCGAGCGATTGCGTCGGCGTTAGCCGATTTATCATCCTATGCCCTGCAAGGGCAATAGAATCCAGCCCGCCGCAACGCGGCGGGTTAACGTCCCCACACCACAACCTCGCCCTGAAAGGGCAATATTAGTTGATAGT
>JAITQV010000668.1 GCA_031288765.1 Planctomycetaceae bacterium | reverse complement strand
TTGCGCCGGCGTTAGCCGACTTGACCCTCAATTACAAAGGGAAAAATGGAATCTTAACTCAACCGCTCCAACCTTTTGGCAAACGGTCACCTACCTTCTGAAAACAAGTGTGAATAGTTTCCGGTCATACAAATTGACCTTTAATCTACACACAATTTCAAAGTAATTGTCTATTTATTAACCACTGAATACACGAAATACACGGAATTTGTAATAATAATGTTTACGTACAACTTCAAGGTTAGTTTATTTGTAGAGAATAGGACACAAAAATGTTTTTTTGCTATGTATTTATTTTGTATCCTCAAAAAATAATCTTGTGATTTTATCAATTTACTAATTTCCGTGTATTCTGTGGTTAATAAAACTAGACAGCGGTGGACGGCAAAAATTAGACACGAAACGGTTGCCAAACATTTATGCGCTCCAAAACATTGCCAACGAAGTTTACGATGAACTCGACTTTGAGATGGGCGACTGGGTACCCTTGAATAACATCATTTTCGAGGGTAGAATGAAACATTGACATCATATTGTCTTGTTTCGGTTAATCGTCATGGAGACGAAAAGATCGAAACGGAACGGAATGTCCTGGAACTTTTGGCAATGTTAAACGAAACCGCCAAACAGTTTACTTCTTGATCGTTCGTTTTTGGGACGGATTTTATTGATCCGTTCTCAATATTCTGAACATGGGCAGTGAATGTAAAATACCTGTATTCATTGACTGTTTTTCATTTTTACGATGAAGGACATATTTTACCCCCCTCCTTTTTTTGGAAAGGTTACGTTATGTCACATTCCAAACAAAATTATAATTTGTTACAAAACTGTTCGTAATATTTTATGGACAGTTCTTTTTGACAGGATTATGTTAAAAACTAAATTTTGTTTTATTATTTTTTGCGATAAAAATAGAACATTAATTATGATAACTATGCCGGTTATTACGGCAACAGACATTGTCTGCGCACAATATAACCGGTCTTATGGAGGTTATCCTTATTCGCCGGATTCGGTTTACATTGCCAACCGTGAAATGATGCCCCAATCGGCATTTTTTCCGCCGCCAACCAATCCCGCAAACACCCCCGCCAAACCTCAAACAACAAATCAAACAACCACAAATTCAGAAACTCCGGCGGCTTCGGTAATTCCAAATAACTCCACAGCGCCGTTCATTCCGCAGAAAAATGTTGATTCGGAAAACAACAAAGAACAAACCAAAACAACACAAGAATCACCAATAAATAAAGTAAAATCATATTTTGCATCATTATTTCATTCGTCAAAAAACAATAAATCGTCCCAAGAATCCACAGACAAAGAATCACTTGAAAACATTGATGACGGTCAGGAAACAATTGAAGCATTGAGAAAAGAACAAGATTATTCCGTACCGGATTACGTAAATTCCGCAACACAATCTAACGCCGCAACCGCTAAAAATCATTATAAACAAGGGTTGGATTTTGAGGTTCAGGGAAATTTGGCGGAAGCGGTTCGCAGTTATAACGCATTTATTACAGCCAACAAGAAACAAACAACCAATGGAACCCTCGCCGCCCCCTACCACCGGTTGGCTTTGATCGCTTGGAAACAATCGGAAATTCGTAATGCCGGAATTTATTTTCGTTATGCGATGAAATATGCTTTGGGCGGAAATGTTCCGATTATTGCCGGAGATTATGCGTTGTTCCTCATCGAACAGGATAATCTGAAACAAGCCGAAGTGATTTTGCGAAACGCATTGATTCATCATCCTGAAAATAACCGGCTCATTTATTATCTTGGACGTTGTACCGCCCAACAGGATAAACCAATTGAAGCATTGCGGTATTTTTCGGCTTCATTGGGTGAAGAACGCGCGTATCAGGAATTGGTGTTTCTGTATCGTCAACGCGGCGATTTTGAAAGAGCGGACTTTTTGGATACCAAACGGAATGAATACATTGCCGGACGTAACAAAAATATTCCGCAACAAGTTTTTGCCGCTCAACCGAAAAATGTACAACAACCTGTTCCGGCTGCCGCTCCGACAACACCGCCGCCGGTAATTCCAAATTCGCACGGAATATTGAGTCAGGGAACAATAGGAACACCGTTGCCGTTGCCGTTGCCGTCATTTGATAATCCCAATAGGCAAAGTGTTCAGGTTTTCACGAACACAAACAACTCGGAAATGTTATCGCCGCAAGGAAATCGTACGGTTCCCGAAGACAGTTGGCAGCCTTTGAATCCGCCGCCGGTTCCAACTTCCGCGTCTCCAATGCCGGTTTCCAAAGTTTTCCATTATCCTGCGGATCATACTGTTCCGACTTATTACGAATTTCAAGGCGAGCAATATCCTAAAAGTACAAAAAATACAAATCCTGTTGATACGAATGTTGTTCAAACTTCATTTGTTCCGTAGAAAGTGTAATTGGAATGTCATTATTTTTTGTTCTTATATTTCGGTTGTTTTTTGTTCGCTTTGTTGAAGTAAAAATTATTTGATTTATTTTCTTTGACATTTCGGACGGAATTTTCTGTTTATTTTAATATTTATCTTTACTATTCATTTTGTGAACGGAAAAAAATTTCTTAATTTACCGGCGGAACGGTGTGATCCGGAAACGGCGAGGTATTTAATTTTGCCGGTTCCTTATGAGGGAACGGTTTGTTTTCTGAACGGAACAATCAAAGGACCGGAAGCGGTTTTAGCGGTTTCGGATCAGATGGAACATTTTGATGAAGAGTTGCTGATTGATTTTACTCGGCGGGGTATTGCCACATTGCCGCCCATTCCGCCCGCCGACACACCGGAAGAAGAATTTGATCGGATTTACGCAACTGTTAAACACTATGATTTTTTCCGAACCGGTCGATTTCCGATTATTTTAGGCGGAGAACATAGTGTTACGCCGCCGGTAGTTCGTGCGGCGGCGGAAATTTATGAGGATTTGAGTGTTTTGCAATTTGATGCTCATGCGGATCTTCGGGATTCGTACACGGGGGGGCGGTATTCCCATGCGTCGGCAATGCGGCGTGTTCTTGATTGGACGCCGCATCTTGTTCAGGCGGGGGTTCGCAGTTTCAGCGAGGAAGAATACCGAGATTATCACGAACAAATTTTCCGTATCTTGACTCCGAAAATGATTACGGAAAATCTTCATGGGAGTTTGGAGCGGATTCTTTACGGGTTGACGGAGAATGTTTATATTACGATTGATGTGGATGTCTTTGATCCGTCCTTAGCTCCCGGAACAGGAACCCCCGAACCGGGCGGTTTGAATTGGCAGCAAGTTACCGGTATTTTGCGAAAGGTTTGTGCAACTAAAAAAATAGTCGGTGCCGATTTGGTTGAAACAGCCCCGCTTGGCGGTCGGAATGTGATTACGGAATTTCTTGCAGCAAGACTTATTGCGAAAATAATTACCTACACCTCTTGAAAGATTCGGCAAGGTACAAAATGAATCCG
>JAITQV010000565.1 GCA_031288765.1 Planctomycetaceae bacterium | reverse complement strand
AAAGGTATCTACCGATTGGTAAAAGGTACCTACCAATTGACAAAAGGTAGGTACCAATTGGCAAAAAGGTACCTACCAATTGGTAAAAGGTAGGTACCAATTGGTAAAAGGTACCTACCAATTGGTAAAAGGTACCTACCTATTGGCGAAAGGTATCTACCTATTTCCTCTTTTTTCCCGTTAAAAGACGTAAAAATGGTAAGATTTTGCCCCAAAATACCGAATTTCAGGGCAATTTGGCACGTAACCCTTGCCGGTCTTCCTGAAAAAACTGAAATCCGAAGAAATACCGCCAAAAAATAAGCCCAAAAATTGAAGAAATAGCCGGAAACTTTCCTTTGTTCCCATTCAAGCGGAAATATTTATCCTTCGCAAACTCATAAACAAGTAGTTCACGGAGAGTTGGTGTTGACGCAAAAGATTACCGCCTTGAAAGAACAGCTTAAAAATATTGCCGCAAATTTCACAGTAATAAAACAATCCGCCGGATAATTACGAAAATTCTTCCGTTCATGGAAAATAAATTGGAGAAACCTGAATGTTTTTACCGATTATTTGGGTTGTAGCGGATTATTTGAATGTTTGTATGAAACGATATGAAAGCGCCTAAATTGCTCATTTTATTGTTGTTTTTAACGGTTTTCGGGCAAATCGGTTGCGAAATCATGCCGGTCATACGCTATAAACCTACACTTCATAATCCGTTTCCGCAAATTCAAAGTATTGCTGTTGTGCCGTTTTACAACTACACCGATAACCCCAATGTTGACGGTCGTGAATTTGCCCGCATTTTCAGTAATGAACTCCAAAAAATCCCCGGTTTTCGGGTTATTGCCAATAAAATTGTGGAAGAAACGATGTTGCAAAACGATTTACCCAAATTCGAATCGGTTGACGATATTCGTTATCTTGCCCAACTTCTTAATGTTGATGCTGTTGTGATTGGAAAGATACACGGTTTTAGTATGAATTATCCGCCGTTCGTCAAGTTTGAGACCGAATGGTATGCGGTAAATCCGTATTTTCATCCGATTCCGCCCGGTCGCGGTTTGCCTTGGGGAACGGAACACGAAGAGTTTATTCCCGACAAAGTTGTACTTCTTGCCGAAATGGAGCTTGCCGCCGCACAACTCAAAACGCAAACACCGGAATATGAGCCGGTTTTGCCGCCCGCCGAACGGAAAAAGAAAAAAACTTCGCCGGACGAACCGGAAAAAGAAACTCCCTTCGATTTTGACTCCGAACCTCAGGAACCGAAATCCGCCAAACACGAAAATTCGATACGGTTGGCTGCCGGAACTATTCCGAATAATATGGGCAAGGAAACTTCGGATGAATCCGTTCTTTCCCAATATGCCGAATATTGTCAGGAACGGTCTATCAATAAAATGTTGGAAAAAACAGGGGTTCCGTATATTCCCGAAGCCGTGCCGCTTTCCGCCGAAGATCAACGAAAAGACGCCGTAACCTTTTCTTTGGAAATGCCTCACCCGCTTCACGCCGGACCCTGGCGAAGTGAAACAACCCAACCCAACCAAAATCCCTGGTCGGATCAAAACCAATATCCTTTGTTTCAGCAAAATCAAATCAATTTTGGTCTTTATCAGGGGCATTACGCCGGTTTTCCCCAGCCCGCCAATTTAACACCGGAAGAACTCGCCCAATACGGTTGGATTAACCAGCCGGTGATGCCGGTTCCGCCGATGTCGCCGTTGATGCCCGGAATGCCGGTTGAAGGTCAACCCGGTATGGTTATGGGCGAACCGAATCGTTTTCCGGGATTGCCCGCTGATTGGCCCGATCCGCGAGGATTCATTCCCGAAAGTCCCGAACCGGAACGCCCAATACGGGAACAAAAAAGCAATGCTCCCTTTATCAGCCATGTCAATGTTTACAACGGTAACGACAGCGAATTGATGCAGGCGTTGTATGATTATGATTTTTTGTTTCGGGATGATAAAAGAATTGCCGGAAAACAGTCAATCTTAAACAACCGGAGTGAATTTATCGGTTTTTGCTGCCGGCTTCATATTTGGGAGATATTCTCCGCACGCGGCGGCGCAGGAACTGCCGAAAAAGTCATGCGGCAGTGGAAACCTTGGCAAGGCGGCGAAAAACCGTATTAGCTAATAGTTAGTAGTGTTAATAGTGAAATTACTTGGTGTTAAAGATTGACGATGAGCGAAAAGCGGAGTTTTTGTAAAAATACAAAAAATGAATGAACGACACGATAAACAAATCGTAATCATTGAATTGCCGATGGAAAATGAAAGTGAAAAATGAAAGTGAAAAATGAAGGTGGAAAATTAAAATGGAGAGTAACACAAACAGGTTGGTACTTTCGTGATTCCTTTTCACTGTTCACTACGAGTTATTCACTAAAATATAAGGATTATTCATTCCTTATAGGAAAGCAGTTTTTATTTTAGGGGCGAAAAAGAAAAATTGTGTCAAAACGGTTGTAATTGAAGCCGGAAGTTGTCCGATAAAAACCAAGACGCAGTTTTTCATGCCCGAAAATTATTTATTACCCGATTTTCATACCAATCATGAAAAACAATACCCAACATTTAACACTTTCGATGGAAAGTGACTATTCCGTATCAGCCAATAAAGGAAACAAGACCGTGAGTCAAGATATAAATGTTTTGGCGTTAGTTAAAGGTGAGGAGCGATATGTTTTCCTCTACAACGAGAGTCATCGAGCGGAAACGCTTCGCATATTGGGGCGTTATGCATCGAATCCCGAGTTAAGTTTTACGTGGTATGATGCGGCGGTACTGAGTCAAAAAATCCGTCAGGAAAGCCAGCAGCAGGCACGGGAAAAACAACAAAATCTTCCCAATCGCCGGTACAACATACCGCTCTCCACAGAAAATGAATATTAATCGTATCTATTTTAGTGATTTGTTTTCAGTGTTAACTTTGTTTTCAGTATTAACACTGAATTAACACTGAATCTTAACCTCGCAAGGCAGGGTGCGATGTGTATAACCGTAGGCGGAGCAAAACGCAACCTACTGATCAGAAT
>JAITQV010000536.1 GCA_031288765.1 Planctomycetaceae bacterium | reverse complement strand
AAAAAAGCGTTTACACTTGTTGAATTACTGGTGGTGATTGCGATTATTGGGGTGTTAATTGCGTTGCTATTACCTGCGGTTCAGGCGGCACGCGAAGCCGCAAGACGTATGTCCTGTACGAATAACCTCAAACAATTCGGTATCGCGGTACATAATTACCACGATACAACCGAATATCTTGTGCCGGAAAGTTTACACGACACGGCAGATTGGGCGGAAAAAACAGTAAGTTATCGTGTACGTCTTTTGCCGTTTATCGAACAATCGGCAATTCGTGCAATGATTGCAGACCAAAGTGTATTTACGGACATTGAAATGTTGTCTAAACAAAAAGTTTCATTTTTTCTTTGTCCGAGTTGTTCGGAAGTTTATCAAAATTTTACAGGATCGCCTGACCCTGACGGTAAATTTACGTCTCATTATTTTGGAGTTGCCGGTGCGCTTGGAATCAATTCCGCTACGGGAAGTCAATATAAAACCGATCCGTTGAAAACAGTTTTTACCGGAACAGGTCCTTTTGCCAACACCGGAGCCATTTTTTACAATAGCCGTATTTCTCTTGCTTCTGTTACAGATGGGACATCAAACACCTTTTTAATTGGCGAAATATCATGGAATGGTTATGGCGGTTACCAAAACTGGACACGAGGCACAACTCCAAACGACGGTTCTGTTCCGGGAGTTCCGGTAGGCAGTCTTGCCGGTGCCGCTTTGACCAGTGTTAAAGGTATTGCCGAAAAGTGGGCAATCAATGCCGGAAAACGGCTTGAACCGCTTACTACAATTTCACAGGATTATTGGGATGAATCAACACAAACATCGGTAACAGAAGCATTGATAGCCGGTCCCGGTGTTGATGCAACAACTTATATGAGTGCCGGTCATGGTGTTTCCGGTTTTGGCAGCAACCATTCCGGCGGAGCGAATTTTGTTTTTTGTGACGGTTCCGTCCGGTTTGTCAGCGAAACAACTTCAACAAGTATTCTTATGAGTCTTGCAAGCCGTGACGGTAGTGAAGTAATATCATCACAATAATACGATGTACAATGTTGTCTTATGAGACTTTATAACGCTTCGGTAAAACCGTGCCGGATTTTGTGCTACAATCTCCGGCAAATAGCGTCCGCCATTTCACGGGTTCCAACAGCGGACGGATCGTTGCGGTCAACTTTCATGTCGTAGGTAACACTTTTACCTTCCGCAATTACAGCGGCAACGGCTCGTTCAAGCCGTATGGCGGCATCAAATTCCTTCAAATACCGAAGCATTAACATTCCGGAAAGAATTAACGCTGCCGGATTGACTTTGTTTTGTCCTTTGTATTTCGGGGCGGAACCGTGTGTTGCTTCAAAGACGGCGCTGTCCGGGCTGATATTGGCTCCCGGAGCCACACCAAGTCCGCCAACCAAACCGGCACAAAGATCGCTCAAAATATCACCGTACAGATTCGGTAAGACCAAAATATCGTACAGTTCCGGTTTCTGAACGAGTTGCATACACATATTGTCCACGATTCGGTCTTCGAATGCGATATCGGGATAATTTGCGGCAACCTGACGCGACACTTCGAGGAAAAGACCGTCTGTGTATTTCATAATATTGGCTTTATGAACCGCCGTAACTTTTTTTCGTTTATTTTCCCGTGCATATTCAAACGCCGCCCGGACAATTCGTTCCGTACCGGAAACACTGATGGGTTTGATGGAGACGCCGGTTTCCGTAAACGGTGTTTCAATTTTCCGTCCGCCGGTCAGGGAATTGATTGTTGAGATAACAGAGTTTGTTTTTTCGTTTCCCTTTTCAAATTCAATACCGGCGTAGAGGTCTTCCGTATTTTCCCGAAAGAGAACCAGATCAACCGCAACCTGATTATAAAACGTTCGGACACCGGGGTAATACTTACAGGGGCGGATACAGGCGAATAATCCTAATTCCTGCCGCAGATGGACGTTAATACTCCGAAAACCTTTTCCGATGGGCGTGGTGATAGGGGCTTTCAGGGCGCAACGTGTCCGGCGAACACTTTCCAAAACAGACTCCGGCAATGGTGTACCGTATTTTTTCATCACATCAATCCCTGCTTCCTGAACATCCCAATTGATGCGGACACCTGTTGCGTCGATACATTGTCGTGTGACGGCTGCCAGTTCGGGACCAACTCCGTCGCCGGTTATAAGAGTTACGTTATGCGTCATAATTTCAGTAATCGAACCGTTGCCGGTATCAATTTATAATATAAAGGGTTTGACAACAAAAGAGCCTTTTATTTTACCAATGTCAAGTTTTACGTCAACAGGACAAAATAGAACGATTATAAATATTCAGCCGATTATTTTTTTCGAGTTTCGCAGTTAAAAATGGTATTCGGTCGTTTATTGGTCAATAACGCAGGGGTAAATTTTATTTTCAACCTGATTTTTCTTACAAAACAACCTCAATAGCAAATAATTCCCAAAAAACACAATTCCCTATTCCACTATCCCCCACTACTATTTATAATAACACCGTTCCTTTTTTTACTCTCCACTAACAATTCACCTTCAACAAAAAACAACGATCATGGACAAATCCACATCGCCAATTGATTACCCCAAAGGTCTTACCTTCGAACAAGTCTGGGCAAGTATTCAAGAACTCGGCAAAAAGTATGATACCATTTTTGAGCGTGAAGCCAAAGAACGCCAAAAAACAGAGGAAGAACGCCGAAAAGCGGAAACAGAACACCAAAAAGCGGAAGCAGAACGCCAAAAAGCGGAAGCAGAACGCCGAAAAGAAGTAGAAGAACGTCTCAAAAAACTTGAAGAAGCCGTTAAACAAGCTAGCCGTACCATCGAACAAACCGGTCGTTACGTCAAACAAACTCTACATTCCATTAATGAGACAAACAAAAAAGTCGGTCATTTGGATCTTCGTTTTGGTGAACTGATTGAGCATCTGATTGCTCCGGGTGTTGCTGACCGATTTAAAGAAGTGGGCTATCATTTTGACGATGTAACACACCCATTTGGTTTTAAATTCATGCAAGAGGGAAATGTTATTGCGCAAGCCGATATTTTACTTGAAAATCCTAATACCATTTTGGTTATTGAAATTAAAGCCAAACCTAATATTAAAGATATCCAAGAACTTGAGAAAAAAATGGACACCATACGTAAGTATTATGAAAATAACCCAACAACCCCAAACAACAAAGAACTTGTAGGAGCTCTTGCCGGTGCCATCTTTCCCAAAAATGTCAAACAATTAGCCGTTCAATCCGGTTTTTTCGTTATTACCCAAAAAGGTGATACCGTCAAAATTGATGTCCCAAAAGACTTCAAACCCCGAAATTTTTAAATTAGTGAATGTGTTATTTACCGTAACGTACTAAGTAGTCCGTTTGTGTCCCCAATTATTCACTATTAACTGCCAACAGTTCACCCTTAACCACAACTAACAATCATGGACGAATCCACATCGCCAATTGATTACCCCAAAGGTCTTACCTTCGAACAAGTCTGGGCAAGTATTCAAGAACTCGGCAAAAAGTATGACGCTATTTTTGAGCGTGAAGCCAAAGAACGCCAAAAATCAGAGGAAGAACGCCGAAAGGCGGAAGCAGAACACCAAAAAGCGGAAACAGAACGCCAAAAGGCAGAAGCAGAACGCCGAAAAGAAGTAGAAGAACGTCTCAAAAAACTCGAAAAAGTTGTCGAAAAAACCAGTCGTTCCCTTAATGAAACAAACAAAAAAGTCGGTCATTTGGATCTTCGTTTTGGCGAACTGATTGAACACCTGATTGCTCCGGGTGTTGCTGACCGATTCGAAGAAGTGGGTTATCATTTTGACGATGTAACACACCCATTGGGTTTTAAATTCATGCAAGATGGAAATGTTGTTGCGCAAGCCGATATTTTACTCGAAAACCAAGATACGATTTTGATCATTGAAGTTAAAGCCAAACCCGATACTCACGATGTCCAAAATTTCACAACAAAAATGTTCGCCATACGCAGCTATTATGAACTAAACCCAACTCCCAATAACAAAAAACTTATTGGAGCTCTTGCCGGTGCCATTTTCCCAAAAGATCTCAAACGATTGACCGTTAAATCCGGGTTTTTTGTTATTACCCAAAGAGGTGATACCGTCAAGATTGATGCCCCCAAAGACTTCAAACCCCGAAATTTTAATATGAAGAATGGTAAATCGTCCGTAAATGAATCATAACCATAACAACAATTATTTCACATGCGAAACTACTTCACTGTTTTCTATCGACAACATAACCTTTCGATTTCGGGGAAAGGTTGCCTACTTTTTGATTATTTGTGTAAACAGTTACGAAAGTTTTCCGGTTATTGCCACCGATAATATCTGACATCGCGGAGGTTTTCACGGAAACGCCAAAGCGAAGGTGTTAAGAGAGCCGAAACCCGTAACGTCAATGTTTTCGATGTATCTGTGAATTTCGAAACAGCATAAGCACGGGCATTGGGACTCGTATTTGCCGCAACAATTTTGAGCGGAACCAACCGATCCGGTCTGCCCGACTGAGCAAACGCCCTGCCCAATTCATAAGCCGAAAATGTAAAAAACATATCGTACACCGGAAGTGATTCTGTTGTTCCGGCAATGGCTTCGAGAAGATGTTGTTCGGGAAAATCGCCCGAACCAACCGCAAAACAAATCGCATCATCCCGAATACCAAGAACAAGACGAGTTTTTCGTTCCGAATATTCCGGCGGAATCAACCATGACCAAAATTGATTTTTGATAAACATACCCGGTTGGAACGAAATACTCGTCAGTACAAAACCTTCCGATTTCATGTAATCTTTTCGAATATTCCGTGCATAAACTTCGGGAAATTCCCTTTCAATATCCGTAAAAACCGAATCAAACGATTTTCTGAATTTTTCACCCTCAACAAGATTGTAAATGCCAAGAATTCCGTGTTCAAAGGAACAGGTTGAAGCACTGTCAAACCGACCGCTCCGAACCGCCCCAATTAACGCCCAATAATACGCAACTCCAATTCGCCGGAAAATAACTTCAAGTTTTTGTACGTCCGTCGGATTACTCTCCTGCGTTTTACTCAGAATGAGATCGGGCATTGTGTCCAACGAAGTTTCGGTTTCCTCAAATATGTCCTTCTCAATTTGTTCCAAAGGAATTTGCGCCAAAAGTTGCGCAAGACGTTCATTCGGATCAGTAATCGAATCAGGAACATTAATTTTCGGTGAATTTTGTTCTAATTTATTTTCTGTTTCCAATGGAATTGGTGTTTGCCGGACACGGCGTTTTTGTTGCGGTTGATTTTTTTCTTCCGACCGTTTCTTTAATTCCTGCCGTTCTTCTTCCGTTAAAAGATATTTTCCAAGCGATTCATCCAAAATCGTTTCAATCTCTTTACTTTGTGACCGTGTTAAATTCATAACAAAATGTGAAGCAAGAATCGCATTTTCCGGACGATAAAAAGCATGAAACGGACTTTGGGCATTGCGGCGTTCCTGCAATAATACGGCACGTTCCGTATTTGGCTTGACGATTTCTTTTTGTTCAATAACATAATCGGCGTGTTCTTCATCGTAAGAAAAAGTGTATTCGAGAAAATCGGCTTGTTCGGCAAGAGAACGAAGATAACCAATTCCCAAACGCGCCGTTGCTTTTTCAATTTCTGTTTCCGCTTGCGCAACAGCATTCATTTCGCCAAGAGACAATGCCGCACGTGTTGAAAGCGACGGCAGATTTTGTAAATCAAATCTTGCAGCAATTAAATGTTTGCGGTCAAGTCCTTGCAAAAGAACTGTCGGATCATTCGGTAACGCTTTAAGTTGTTGCTCCGAAGCAATAAACACCCAACCATTGTGTTGTTGAACATAAAGCCTGCCAAGAGGCCAATTGAAAATCTCTTGACGAATTGCATAGCGTCCGTCGGGAAGTTGTTCGGCATAATCGTTGCGCAAGGATTGACCGAGTTTACTGTTTAGATTAAGCGGAGTGAAAAGAAGCGGATAATACAAAATGCCGTCCGTTTGCAGAATTATTCCAAGCGGTTGGCGTGTATCAAAACCTTGTCCGGCAATCCGTTCGTACACGGCAAGAAAAGCATTTAATAATGCCGGTTCTTCCAAACTGCCCTTTTCAAGCCGAATTTCTTTGGCAACAATTTGAAGAACTCGTTTAAATTCATCAAAACCGGCAAACGAAACAACAGCAACCGGTTTCAATTTTGTTCCGCCTTCGGTGAAGAGGTTGACGATATTTTGTACGCGTTCCAGTAAACGCCCATCGCCTTGAATGAGTGGTTCTTCCAGTGTTTGCCGCCCAACACGATAACCGGGTTCTGCTGTTGGAAAACCGGGAATCCGACGAAGTTGACGACGAATAAACTGCGCCGACACTGTTTCCGTCAACAATACAGACAAAATAACAAAACAGAGAATAATCCGAATAACTCGTACAAACACTGTACTTTTCCTTTTCTAATAATGACAACCAAAAAACAAAACCGTTTTCTGTAAAGTTAAGGCAACTATTCACCAGCGTGGAATTCGTTTGCGACTCTCTCCACTATCAATTAAAGCAGTCTATCTCTCGGTACGGAATACTATTGAAATGTTCACTTCAACGCTGTTGCAAATTCGTCCAACGAAACACAAGTTAGAGCAAAATCTGCTAATTCGTCAAGTTTGGCAATATCCCGAATAGAGGAGATTTTTTTCTGAAGTCTTTGCGGGGGCGTTTTCAAACGGCGTGATAGAATACGGATTATCATTTTGGCTTCGCCTTCGGCTTTGCCTTTAGCTTCACCTTCGGCTTCACCTTCCTCTCTACCTTCTTTTCGCCATTTATCAATATAACCAAGATCTTTCAAACATTGCTCGGCTTTTTTCCCCAACATATTTGCCTCCTGAAATGCTTCGATATTGGCATCTGTTACCACGCTAAGG
>JAITQV010000663.1 GCA_031288765.1 Planctomycetaceae bacterium | reverse complement strand
TTATTGGGTTGTTTGTTGATCTATGTTTTGAACAGGAACAAATAATTCCCCTCAAAACTAACCTCATTATCTCAATCTCATTTTTTATTTTCTTAATAAGGTAATTAAGGTTCATTGTAAGAAGGTTTCTTGACTACTGAGGTTGTTTCGTAAAAAAAATTAGGTTAAAAATGAGGTTTGTCCTGCGTAATAGTTCAACAAACGGCTGAATAGATATCAAATCTTAGTCAAAAATTGCCTATCCTGCCGCCCAAAGAATCAATACCACAAAATCTTTTGTAAAAATAAGGCGAGTTTAACGGTTTTTCTAATTATTCCGTTTATTTCGATCCGATGTTTACCGTAATGGGTCGGTGTTGCGCCTGATTTTGACTCAAATCGAGCGGAATTGAATTGATTTGAAAAGAGTTGGGAAGAATTGGCAAAATACACAAATTAAAAACCGATACTTTAGGTTTGATAAAAACCATTCGGGAACAACCGTTCGGTAGCAAGACCATGTTTAACTTATTTTCCTTCAATATGTTTCGTTTTTCCAATGTTTTCATTTTGTTGTTTACAATCGGTCTGCTATTAAGTTTGGTCGGTTGTTCTCACAAAAAAACAAATCGGGGACATCTTTTCCGGTGTGATTGGGCGTTTGAATACAACCGAACACCTTGGGTGGGTTGTCCGCCCGATTCGGAATGCGGTGATGAAAACAATTGCGGCGGCGAAGGTTGCGAAAAATGTTCCTCCAATAAAAAGGGATTTTTGGATTATTTCAAAAAAGGCAGCGACCGTGAGTGTTCCTGTGAAAATCATAAGAAAAATAAAGGGTTCCGGCGTCATTGCGGTTCAACTTCGGAGTGTACCGCCCAAAATCCTTGTTGCCGGACACTCGGTTGCGGAATGTGGATTGACCCTTCCGACCCGAATTCTTTTGCCGGAACCGGAAACGGAGCAAAGGCTTGTGGTTTGACGCCGTTTTGCAGTCCGATGAAACCATGCGGTTTAACACCGAATTGCGGTCGGGTTGTCAATCCTAATTATATGAATCAGCAGATGTTGATGCTTGGCACAAACGGAATGGTTTTGCCAACCGGTACGGGAACAATGCCGTCAACAGCAGTTCCGTCAACGATGTTGCCGAACACGCCCAACACTCCGCTAAATACGCCGACAGTGCCTAATACGCTGCCTAATACAGTACCTAATACACTGCGTAATTCACCGATTATGCCAATACCGGTTCCGCCCGGAAAAACAATTGAAACTCCGCCGATGTATCCTGCGCCTCCTAAAACGCCGGTTCTTGCGGGACCGAACGGGTTGTTGATTTCGATGGGAATTGTTCCCGGAGTTTCAACGATTACGACGGGCGGAGTGGTTGCGGCGGCTGGGGTTACAACACCGGTCGGAATGATGACTCCGTCCGGAGTTCGGTTGCCGAACGGAGTTGTCAACAGCAATGTTGTTATCAAAGCCTGTGCAATTCATCCGGGTTGTACGGCGGCGCGACCCTGTGGTATGACTCCGGGTTGTGGTATGATGGTTCCGGTGGCGGTGGTTTCAAACAACGCCGTGCAACTCGCTTCGGCTCTTCAATCTCCGGGTATTGCCGGAGGAATCGTACAGGCGGGAGGAATATCCGGCGTAATACCGGGCGGAATTGCCAACAACTATTTTGCCTACCCAATGATGAATCAACCGGTCAATGGTTTAACGATGAGCGGTTTTTCTCAAGCCGGTTATCCGCCTATTGGTTATGCGCCGTCGGGTTATTCGCGGCACAACCGTCTTGCTGCCGAAGCCGGTTTAATAAATACAGCGATAAATACCGCCGAAACCGCTGATGATGAGGATGAGCAAGAATCGGACGAGACCGAATCGGAAATAAAATCGCCGATGCCGGTTCCGCGATTCCATCCGGTTCCGACGAAGCCTGTTTTTCAGCGGAGTGAAGGTTTGCCGGTTTTACCGCGAACCGGCAACAATAAAAAAACAACCGTTTCCGGTAAAACAACTGCTAAAACAACGATTGATAGATCAACTGATAAATTGACCGCCGGTAAACCGGCTTCTTCAAATTCGAAACGTATTTTTTCTGAGGAAGCCTTAAATGAAGCAATGGAGCAGGCGTATCTTGAAGGGATGTCTGCCGCGATGGAGGAAGTCGAAGAAGAACTTGATATGCGGTCGGACGAGTTATCGGACGAATTGACTGTCAGGTCGGAAGAATTGGAAAAAACGACGATGCAGGAAAAAATTCTGGAGCAGGCACAAAAACTTCAGGCGAAAATTGAAAAGCAAAAGGAGCTTGAATTGCAGATTCATCAGGACGCATTGCGGAAGGAAGCACGCCGTATTGCCGCACAAACTGCGGAGGAGGAGCAGGCAATTCGTGAGCGGGAAATTCGTGAGGAAGCGGCTAGGGAGATGGCGATTCGGGAACAGGTAATTCGGGAAGAGGCGGCTCGGGAAATGGCGGCTCAGGAACAGGCAATGCAAGCCCAATTAGCGCAACAAGCCCAATTGTGGGAATCCGCCGGAATCCAACAGCAGGCTCTGATGACGCAAACGCCGCCGCAAGCGCAAATTTTTCAAACGGCTCAAACTATTCCCAATTCTCAAACACGCCCAATACCGCAAACAATACAGCAAACAGTACAACCGGTTAATTACAATAGGAATCCGGCAACAGGGGGAAAAGAAATAATTGCGTCTGCTGTTGAATTTTTGAGGGGGAACGGACAACGAATGAATCCGCAACCTCCGGCAAATAAAATAATGATACCGAATAGAAATCAACCTTTGGCGATGAATCAACCCATGATGACGAATCAACCTATGGTAACGAATCAGCCCGTGATGATGTCTAATCCCGTAACACAACAAGACATGAGATATGCAATACAACCTAATCAACAAAGATTACCGCAAACGATGCCGTTCAATAATATGCCGAACAATATGCCGAATGGTGTAGCGAATATGATGCCGCCGAATATGACGTCGCCGAACATGACACCGATGTCCGGTTTTGGTTTTCTCCAATCGGCGAAATCGACGGGGACAAATTTTCTTTCCGCCGTAACAGGAGTGATGTCGCCGTTTTCCGGTTTGTTTGGTTCGGACGTACCGAATGGAAGATCGCAAGGGCAGGTTATATCCCGACCGGTTTCTTCCGGACGGCAAGTTCCGGCGGGTCAACAAATTCCGGCAGGTCAACCGGTTCTGCGTTCGGGTATGGTTGTTCAGCAAACAGTTGCTCAACAACCGGCTCGGAATATTCCGCAAGCGGGTATGTTACCGAAAAACGCTTCACGGATTTCGGGGACACCGCCCAAAATACCGGTTCCGCAATTATCGGGCAATTCATCGTTCCAATATTGTCCTGATTGTCAGGAACCTTTATTGGAACATGATTTATCCGGTCATCGGCATAACAATTCTTCGAACAATTCATTGACAATGAGTAAACGAATTCCTTTTCCGGCAACTTCTAAGGGTTTGGAGGAGGAGTCGGAGGTTTTCATACCGGAATTACCGCGAAAGCCGCCGACAAAATCAAAAACGATTACAAAACCGAAAAGAATAATCGAAGCCGATGACGAAGAAGAAACTTCAATGATTCGTCAGGCTAATTTTGTGGATCGATGATCTGTTGTGGATGATGGTTATAATATTTCGGCGGAATTTTTTCTTAAAAGTTTGTCTTCAAGAGGTAGGTAATCGTTGGGTGAAAGCCCTTCGCCGAACGATTGTGTCGGTGTTAGCCGACAATGAATTTTATACGATGTTGGTTGTTTCGATTGTCTAGGGCTGAAAGCCCTTAATATACTTTGAACGGCAGGAAATTACCCTTTATTTTTAACAGCAAAACTAATTTTTTTAGCAATTGTGATTAAAACAAGGGGGGTATTTTAAACAATTAAGCGGATAAATTATTTTTCCACATACAATTTTTTTTCACGAGGAAGTGT
>JAITQV010000289.1 GCA_031288765.1 Planctomycetaceae bacterium | reverse complement strand
TCCGCAGGACAAAGTAAATTCCCCAAATAACAAGTAAAAACAATAGATATAAAAAATAAAGGAATAAGGTAATAAGGTTGATTTTGTGAGAAAATTTTGGCTACTGAGGTTGTTTTGTTTGGAAAAATCAGGTTGAAAATAAGGTTTGTCCTGCGTAATATCTTGGCAATCGGCTGAATAAATACTTTTTTTTAACGCGGAAAACACAGAAACTCGCGGAATATTTGCAGGACATTGCCTACTTGATTGTGCCATTGTCCAACAAACGCCCGAATATATCCCAAAAAACAATGAAAGAAATATCTCTTTGTTCGTCCCTTTCTCAGGATTGGAGGTTCCGTACTCGGGTACGCGGCTTCCGTACTCGAGTACGCGACTCTCGTTCTCGGGTACGCGACTCTCGTACTCGAGTCCGCAACTCTCGTACTCGAGTCCGCTTCTATCGTACTCGAGTCAGCTACTCTCGTACCCGAGAACGCGTCTTCCGTACTCGAGTCCGCGACTCTCGTACCCGAGAACGCGTCTTCAGTTCCCAAGCACAAAATATTCCGTAATATCTTGAAAACACTAAGATTACACGCAAATTGTTCCGTGAAGTTATTTTTTTGTATCTCTTCACTTTTTAGTAGAGCCATTGTGTAAAACAAACCTTATTTTCAACCGGATTTCTCCAAACAAAACAACCTTATAACTAATAGTGGATAGCGAAAAGGTCTATTAACTACAACGGTTGTTTTGTTAGAAGAATCAGGTTGAAAATATGGTTTGTTTTTACACAATTGCTCGACAAACGACCGAATAATTGCCGGTTATCACTATTTTTAAAATCAGAGAAAATTCGTCTTGACCCGTTTTGAAAAATACTCTATACTTCTCCGCACTGTTAGGGAATTTGTTCGGCGGTAAATCGTCAAAGTAAATTTTTCGTGAATGCCCGTCAATTAAAAGTATATGTCAGTTATATTACGATTTCCGGCAGCGTGTTCATTTTAATAACCCCATTAAAACACGGCAAAAGATTTGCCGTAACCATAACAGACGCCGAGTTCCCGCAAGGCGGCTGTTTCAAGACAAGAAGAAAAGGAGTTCTGTCTTAAAGGAGCCGAAAAACGTGTCTATTTCTTCCGACGATCAAGTGAAGGAACGGATTCGTGAGGCAATCGACATTGTCGATCTGGTGTCGCAATATGTACCGTTACGGCGATCCGGTCGGAATTATGTCGGTCGTTGCCCATGGCATGACGATTCAAAACCAAGCCTTCAGGTTAATCCGGCACGGCAAACGTTCAAATGTTGGGTTTGCGATATCGGCGGCGATGTTTTTTCGTTTGTAATGAAAATTGAAAATGTCGGCTTCAAAGAGGCTCTCGAAATCCTCGCCGATAAAGCCGGTATTGTACTGCCGAAAAAACGGAAAGCCGAAAAGAATGAATGGAAAACGGAAAATAAAGAACAAACAACAGAATACGGAGAAAATGTAACATCAGAACCGCCGGCAATTGAAATAACCCGAAAACAATTATTTCAGGCGGCGGATTGGCTTGCGAAAAGTTATCACGAAGCTTTACTTCATCTGGAGGAAGCGGAAATTGCACGAAAATATTTGGCGGAACGCGGAATCGACAACAACGCCGTTAAAAAATTCCAACTCGGTTACGCCCCAATGGAATACGAATGGCTTGTCAATAAAGTGAAACGTAAACCCGAACGCCTGCAAATTTTGGAAATCGTCGGCAACTTGAAAAAAAAGAGCGAGGATTTTTTTCGCGGGCGGTTGATTTTCCCTATTCGTGACGAAAACGGACGGACAGCGGCATTCGGCGGACGGCTGATTCCCGATTCGCCGCTTAGCCGTGATTCATGGCATAAAGACAGAAAATACCTCAATTCATCGGAAACATCATTATTTTCAAAACATAAAGTCCTTTACGGACTCGACCTCGCCCGACACCAAATTAAAGACACACATCGGGCGTTGATTATGGAAGGATACACCGATTGCATCGTTGCCCACCAATTCGGGTTCGGCGATGCGGTTGCGGTACTCGGAACAGCGTTAGGTCCGGCACACATCCGGTTATTGTCGCGATTAAATGCCGATAAAATTATTTTAATGCTCGACGGCGATAAAGCCGGTCAAATGAAAGCCGAAAGCGATCAGGTATTGAAAGATTTTATCGCGGAAGGTGTCGATATGGCGGTGTTGATTTTACCGGAAGGGCTTGATCCCTGCGAATTTTTGGAACAGCACGGCGCGGAAGCATTGGAATTATTGCTGAAAACGGAAACAACAGATGCATTGGAACATATTTTCCGCTCAAAAACACGCGGCGTTGATTTGAAGAACGATATTATCGGTTCGAGTAAGGCGTTGGATGCAATCCTTGAAATTATCGCCTTCGCTCCGATCAAAGGAACAGCGCCGGATAATCCGGTACGGTTTCGGATTGAAAAGACGATACAAAATTTGTCGGTACGGTTTTTGATGCCGGTGGACGAAATCAGACGGAGATTGAAAGAAAAACAGCACAAAGCCGAAATAGAAATAAAACACAATTTCAATCAGGAAGAAAATGTTGCGGAAAATGCTGAGAACTTCAATGAATTATGGAACGATAAAAACTTATTGCCGGACACGCTGGAACAGGATATGCTTGAACTTTGGCTTGCGGATCCGACGGCAATTTACGAGTTTTGGGAAACGGTGCCGCCGGAACGCTGCCGGTCGCCGGTTACGCGAATCATTTATGAAAAATGTAATAAACTAATCGAACAGAACAGACCGGCAACATTCCAACGTTTGATGGTTTCCTTCGATGATCTCCAAATTAAGAATTTTCTTGTGGAATTGGATGAATCGGGGCGTAAAAAATTTTTCGGCGGCGATGATTCGGAACAACCGGATTATAATGATGAATTGAAAAAACTTAGCCAATCGCTTCGTGAAGAGATAGAAGAACCGCAATTGGACAAAGAATTACGGACAAGACTGATTCGGGAAATTATTGACGGTTTTAACCGAAGAGATTCGGAACGCACGAAAATTACCGACATCGGAACTCTTCGCGATAACAACTTGACCAAAACGGAACGAGTCAATAAATTGCTTCAAATACAAGAAATGTTGCGAAAACAACAAGAAGAAAAACGCAAAAAATTTGAATAACAAAATAATGTATCTTTCATAAATAAATAATTTCGAATCTAAACAGGAAACGAAACCAATGATAGAATTAAACGAATTTGAATTTCCGGCAAAAGATTTTTTACGAATTTGCCGTTGGCAAAATGGTATTCATTGTTGCTGGGTCTGGTGTTATGTAAATGTGATTTTACTTCCTCTGTTTATTGCATCAAACGAATGGATTCGATGTCCTATTGCAATGGTAATTACGGGTATTGTTTTCTTCATATTTAATTATTTTATGTCCCGATATTATGCATTCTCTAAAAATTTTATCAGTATGTTTCAAAAACGAAAGCTATCGTTTGATGATTGGAAATATTATGCAACAACAGAGGATGGATCGGAAGGAAGTGGACCGTTAAGCCATTTTCAGTATGCTGGTGTTTGGAAGGATTATTATTTATTATACATAGTCCCTTCCGGTTTTGTACCGATCCCAAAATCGGCGTTTCAATCAGAAGAAGATCGTCTCCGCTTTGAAACAGAAATATTGATTCCCAGACTGAAAAAGAAACCGTCTTTTTGGAAGCCTGTTGTAATCTTTTTGATTATTTCCGCGGTCTTGATTGGAACAGGTTTTGTTCTGCGATCAACCGCCAATTTCAGTAACGATGATACTTTTGAAACAAATTATAATGAAGAATAATCCCGATCCTGTTAACTATTATTTTTTATAAAAAGCAAACTTTTTGTGAGCATTTTAAGGACAAAACAGGAAATTACAAAAAATTTTAGCCGCAACTGAAGCGGCTGATGATGTTTCCCGGCATCGGTTCGACGGATCGAACCGGTCATTAACTTTAACCCAGGAGAGTTTAATGTCACGGACGGCTGTGCTTGAAAGTGAAAAGGTTACGAATGATAAAACGGCAAATCGTGTTAATTACGAGGAAGTCGTTAACCACTTAAATGAGGAGGAGATGAGCGAGATGTTTCGGGCTGCCGAATTATTCGGCGGTTTTGAAACGGATCGTAACAGAATTTCCGATGAAGATGATTTCTTTACCGAACTATCCTCAAACCAACTCTGCATGGAATCGGATGACGAGGAAGAGGAAGAAGAATCCGGCAGTGAATACGGAACCGACAAACTAAATGTAACAACGGTTTCCGTACTGCAATCCGAAAAGGAACATACGGAAGAACCGGTATTTACGGCGCCTGCTCCCGAACCGGAACGTTGGAACAGTGATCCGATCCGGTTGTATCTTTCACAAATGGCGAACATTCCGCTTTTGACCAAAGAAGAGGAAGTGGTTTTATCGAAACGAATTGAAAAAAGCCGCCGCGCGTTTCGCCGTTGTGTTCTTGGCGCACCGTTTGGTCTGCAAAATGCTTTTAGTACATTAACAAAAGTGTTTCATGGTCAACTGGCGTTTGAACGGACAATCAAAATGTCGTTGACGGAAAAACTTTCCAAAGAACAGATTCAATGCCGAATGCCTCACAATTTACGTACATTGGCTCCGCTGCTTGAATCAATAACTTCCGATTTTGAATTACTAGTACGAAAAAGTACGCCGGCGGAAGTTAAAATTGTTTCACGGAAACGATTTCTGGAACGCCGCCGCAGAGCGTTAAATCTTGTTGAAGAATTGAGTCTTCGGAACCGCCGTGTTCATGCTTTAATGAAACAACTTGAAAGCATGTCCAAACGCATGGATGAAATTTCGCGGATTCTTCAGGATTCCAAAATTTTCGCCATGCCGGAACGCCGTCAGATGTTGCAATCCGAACTTCGGAATCTTATCGTTACAACACAGGAAAGTCCGAAAAGTCTGCGTCTTCGCTGCCAAAAAATGCGCGATTTACTCAAAGAATATGAACAAGCGAAATGCGATTTATCGCGCAGTAATTTACGGCTTGTCGTTTCTGTCGCGAAAAATTATCGAAACCGCGGTCTTAATTTTCTTGATTTGATTCAGGAAGGCAATACCGGTTTGATGCGGGCGGTGGACAAATTTGAATACCGGCGAGGTTTCAAATTTTCAACGTATGCAACTTGGTGGATTCGTCAGGCGATTACGCGGGCTATTGCGGAACAGGCGCGGACGATTCGGATTCCTGTACACATGATTGACGCACTGACCCGTATCCGTAACACTGCCCGAATAATTTATCAATCAACCGGTCGGGAACCGAATGTTCATGAGGTTGCCGAAGCCGCCGAAATGACGGTTGAGGAAGTCCGGCGAATTTTGCTGATGGGTACAAACCCAATCAGTTTGGAACATCCGGTCGGTGAAAGTGACGAAAATTGTTTCGGAGAATTTGTTGCCGATACCGGTTTTGAACGCCCCGAACATTCCGCATCAAATGACATGTTACGAAAGGAAATCGGGAAACTCCTGAAAACATTGACCCCGCGTGAACGTGAAATCATTAAATTACGTTACGGTCTTGAAAACGGATATTCCTACACGTTGGAAGAAGTGGGACGTATCTTTCAGGTAACACGGGAACGTGTCCGGCAAATTGAACAAAAAGCCGTTCAAAAATTACAACAACCGGGACGCTGCCGATCTCTTGCCGGTTTTCTGTCACAGGAAGAATAAAGAGATGTTGACCGTGAATCGTTGATAACGGAAAATAAAACCCGACGCAACATCGCCGCAACAAAAAAAAACGAAACAAGAAATCTTTGCCGTAAAAGGTTAAGGCTGTCTTGTTTCGTTTTGTATAAATTGTTGCAAAAAAACTATTCAAGCAAATTTTTTAACCGTTTGTTTTTTTCTTCCAATGTTTCATTACGTAATTGTTGCTGTTGTTTAATAATTGCCCGTAAAATATCAACCGCTTCGTTGAAACTTTCCATTGAAACCATATTATCCCGAATTGTTGTCATTTTTTTTATCACAAGATTGAATTGATCGAGAGCCGTTTTTTGTTGTTCCAACGCCGTATCACGGAGCGGTTGGTCGTGAATCTCCAATGTCTGATTCAAATGGTCAATCATCCGGTCTGTCTCTGGAAAATCCGTATCAACTAATTCCTGCATTGGTTGAATAATTCCCCGTTCAAGCCGTTGTTTGGCATCTTCGGAGAAAATTCGATTGTTGATCATTTCACGGCGAATCAAAGTAAACGACTCAATAATCGTTCGTAAATCATAAACCTCCTTCTGTGTATCCCGCAATGATCGTGAAATATTGTACAAACCGGTTGCCGCCTGTTCTCTTGAAATTGTTGCCAACATCGTTTTTTTCTTCGCTTCCAATTTTTCCAAATGTTCCTCAAGAATATCAATATCAATGAGCGGTTCGCTGATTAGGGAAAGCGATTCGGTTTCCCGGATAAGTTCTTCCGGCGGCAGTAACGAAAATTCTTCGATCAGCAATTTCGTCCGTTCCGTTTCGCCAATCAATACCTCAAAACGTTGCCGCAACGAAATTTCACGTACCTCAAGCAAACTTAACAATCGTTCCGGCGTAACAATTTCAAGTGTCCACCGCGGTCCCAAACCGATTTGACCGGTCTGACCATCAAGATTAAACCGGTCTGACGCTTCAAGAAAAAGTGACAATTTATCGCCGGTTTGAACACTTATCTCCGAAACAGAAAATTCTTGCGCCAAAGGAAACACGGTTTGTCCCTTTCTGACTCCGGTTATAGTAATCAATCCCTGATCTTCCGGCAATACGGTTACAGTTTTGTTTTGTAATTCCGCTTCATGGTTTGCGGGCGGCTGATTTTCCGGCGGAACAGATTCAGAGGTGTTATTTTGATTTCCCCGTTCTATTTCGAAACGATAAGACACCGCGGCAAGACCGTTGTCATCGGTGATTTCGCCGGAAGTCGGTAATACAGCATTGGGCGTAATCACCGTTCCAATACCATCAAGCCGCGCAGTAACCGTCGGCGGTTGATCCTTAACAATACCGAAACGAATTCGAATCGGTTGACGGTTCCGCAGAAAATCAATATCTTCGAGTTGAAATTCGAGAAGCGCATCGTGTCTAATTTTTTGAAGC
This sequence comes from Planctomycetaceae bacterium, assembly GCA_031288765.1. Lineage (GTDB taxonomy): Bacteria > Planctomycetota > Planctomycetia > Pirellulales > Thermoguttaceae > WRKP01. The sequence continues at coordinate 3,046 of JAITQV010000289.1, read as the reverse complement.
GAAAAAGACAACGAATCAAACGGTGTTGTAACCGGACTTTGCCGCAACACCACTGGTTCTCCGCGATCAAGAACTGTTTCGGCTTTGACAAGCGGTTTACTTGCCGTTCCCGTAACTGTAATATCGGTTCCGTCGGGAATACTCATCTGTCCGCTTACCGAAATTGTCCGGTCATTCCGTTCCAAATATTGGGGAAATTTTTGTTTTAATTTCATCTCCGTCAATGTGGGCGGCGGAACTACTTCAATAAATAAATCGTTAATAGTTGAGTCGGCTCCGCGAACCTGAATCGGTAACGTTTCCAATAGTTCGGTAAACGTGTGTGAAAAAAAACGCCAGTCGGTTCCTTTCAAAATTTCCGTTCGGAATTGATCAATCATCACGTTTCGATAACCGTTTTCCCGTGAACCAAGACGCAACCGAATTGTTTCAGGAACCAACGGCATCGCAGTATTGGCTCGAACTATCAGCGTAAAAGAATCGCCGCGACCAATCCGTATTCGCCCGTTCCGATCATCAAAACCCTCAACAACCAATTGCGAACGACGCGGCCAATCCTGATTCGAAAGAAGAATATTCCGCGAAAACCAAATTTCAGAGGTCTCTGTAAATGTTGCGATAAAAATGGTTACAATTCCGGTTAAAATAAACACCAAAACAAACCGCTTTACAATTCGCCCCAATCGGAAAAATTTCCGAATCCGAATATTTTGTAGCGTCTCTGCAGCTTCTGCGATGTCTTTTTGAAATAGAAATTGATTAAATTCGTTTTGGGTTTGTAATACCGTATCAAGTTCCACTACGGTTATTAACGATTCATTCAACGATGGTGTGAAACGTTCAAAAACAGCCGCCAGCTGATCATTACGAATATTTACGCAACAACGGCGAATGATCCGACTCCAAACAAAATAACCCAACCCCGACAACAACAGAAAAAGTATCAATCCGCGAAACAGTTGCGGTAATTCAAAAAACCGGTCCAGCCCCAAATCAAGCCAAAACAAAAAAATAACAGCAAGGAATGTTGTTGCCGTCCCGTCCAAAAACGCATAAATCCGAAGTGTCCGTTTCAGATTCCGAAGTTTTTGAAAAATAATCGTTGGAAGTTGCGAAGAAGAAAAATTCATAGTAACCGGTTATTTTATTGCAACAATTTAATGAGTTTGTGTTTTTAAAATGATATTTTCTTTTCCGGGAACACCAACACGATTGGCGTTTCGGTAAACATTGGGCGAAACACCAACAATTCGGTGGAACGCCTTGATAAAATAATTGCGGTCAAATCCGGTTTGCTCACCAACATCAGCAACCGGCATTGTAGTAGTTCGTAATAAAAATTTCGCCTGTTCAATACGCAACGCCGTAATTTCCTGATCCACCGTTTTACCAAACAGCTTTTTATAATGCCGTTCAAGAGTTCGTTTTGAAAGATGAAATTCCCGTGCAACTTCCGCAACAAGAAGACCACTGAACGCATGTTCCCGAATGTATCGAGCAATGGCAACAATTTTCGGATCATCAGCGGCAATGACATCAGTCGATTGACGCATCACCAAACATTGCGGAATAATTTTGATCGGCAAATTGTCCGGTAATAGTTTCGCTTTTGAATGTTCCTTTGAATTGCCTAAAGCCATTTTTGCATCAAGAAGTTTTGCCGCGTTGTAACCAACCACAACGGAATTAGGATCAATACTCGATAGTGTCGGCGTTAAAACGTTACACAAATGTTCGTCGTTGTCAATACCAAGTAGTGCGATTTCATCGGGAATGACCAAACCGGATTTCATCGCGACAGCGTGAACCCGTTGAGCAATTGTATCAGCAGCACACCAAATCCCGATAGGTTTGGGTAACTTCAAAAGCCAACGTAAAAGCGGTTTTTCATAAAACGGTTTCCATTCGGGAAACGCTTCCGCTTGCTCGCCGGATTGTGAAAGTAACGTAAAACACTCAAAACCCTTCCGTGATAAAGCCGCCGCAAAAGAATTTCCGCGAGCCTGTCCCCACCATGTGTTGCCGTAACTGTAATAAGCAAAATAACGCAAACCGCGTTCAATAAAATGATCCGCCGCTATACTTCCGGCTACAACAGCATCCGATTGAACCTCACTAACAAAACGTTGACCATCGCCCAAAAGTTCAACAATCGGAACATTCAGTTTCCGCAAATGGAGACCAAGCGGCGAAAAACCTGTTCGGCAAATAATCCCATCACCTTTCCATTCTTTCAACCACGTAGGAACGGTTGTCAAAATACCTTGTTCTTCATAATGAATCGTCCACCGCCCATGTTCCTGAATGTAACGGGAAACCCCTTCAATAATACCACGCCCATAAGCACGCGCAGACTCAACCACAAGAAGAACCCGTTTGTTTTTAATCATTTTTTTCATATTGCCGATGCCAAAAAATAATGGTTCTCTTATGGTTGCGAAAATAATTTTGTTATAATATTTTTTTGAGAATAATCCCTTAATGATAATTGTCTGTTTGTAATCATTACGAAAAATAACATAAGATAGGCAACTATTTTCCAATCGGTTGTCTATCTTATGATTAACTATACAACATCAATCAATAGGGATATTTTAAACGCAAAACTCTATTCGAAGTTTCACTTTAATGCAGTCGCGAATCCATCCAAGGTCTGGCAATCTAACGCGTAAGAATGTAATGACTCCAATGCAATCGGATCATTCATTCTTTGAATCGCTGCTTCAATTCTTTTGGGAATCTTCGTAAACCTTTTTCGCAAAACATTCAAAACGGCATTGCGTCCGAATTCCGTTTTGCCTTCTTTACGACCTTCTTTTTTGCCTTGAGTTATAAGCTCTTGCATTGTAGAAGTAGCCATTTTTTCAGCCTCCTTTTCATCAAGAATTTTTGAAAATGCTTTAACAACGAGTTCTTTACCCATCTTGCTGACCGCTAACGCATAACGGACAAGCGAATGCAACCAATTTTTGGTTCGCGGATCATTTTTGATGGCGGTAAAATGTTCCGCAACATGTTCGAATTGTGTAATTAATTTGCCTTCCGA
>JAITQV010000196.1 GCA_031288765.1 Planctomycetaceae bacterium | reverse complement strand
ATCTGTGTTTTCCGGCTTTTTTAACATGCTTTTTCTGCTCTTAAAGGTGGGGAATTACGCTGTATTTATATCCTAACATGTTATAAATCAAGGCATTAAGAAAAATCGCAAGTCAGCGGAAAACGCAAAGGTAGGCAACCCTTCGGCGAAACATCGCCAACCTTTTGATTTCTCCTCATTTAGTAATTGGAATGTTGGAAAAACCGGTTTTGGGGTAAAAAAGTGAAAAAAACTCTCAAGAGATAGCGTTTATCACATCTGTAATGGTTTTCATCACATCTGTAATAAGTTTCATCACATCTGTGATAGGCTTCATCACATCTGTAATGGTTTTCATCACATCTGTAATAGGTTTCATCACATCTGTAATAGGTTTCATCACATCTGTAATAGGTTTCATCACATCTGTGTTTTCCGGCTTTTTTAACATGTTTTTTCTTCTCTTAAAGGTGGGGAATTACGCTGTATTTATATCCTAACATGTTATAAATCAAGGTATTAAGAAAAATCGCAAGTTAGCGGGAACCGCAAAAGTGTGTAAAAGAGTGAAGGGTGTTACCGGCGGTTTTTGCCCGAAGTTGCCGGTTTTCGCCGCAAAGATTTCGGATTTTGCCGTTTGTTCAAGATAATCGTGCGCCGAAGGATTTTTACCACACGGCTTTCACCCGCCATCGCCTGTCCAACTGCGCCATTGTTCAACAAAGGACTGAATATTTACAAATTGTTAATTCTTTTCCTCAATATATTGGGCAGGGGAACGAACTTCAGGTCCGAATTGTTTCCCATTACCTAACTGTTTGTGCCAATTATCGGCAGCATCTTGCAAACGTTTGACAATTTCAGGATGTTCCTCTTTTACGTTTTTTGTTTCGCCGATGTCGTTTTGCAAATCGTAGAGAGCTAATTCCTGCTTTAACCGTTTAGAAATAGGATATCCTTCCGGCGAAATTTCACCGGTTTGTTGAGACGTTCTATATTCATGCGGGAAAATAAGTTTCCATCTCGTATCTCTAATAGCAAGTAATTGCCCGCCCATATAAATTGGGTAAGTTTCGTGTTGAGATACGGCGTTCTCTTCTCCGTAAATGAGCGGTCGAATATCTTTGCCGTCAATTTTGTTTTCGGATAACGGCGCATCAATAATCGCTGCAATTGTCGGCAGAATATCAATAGTTGCGGCAAACTGGTTTGTTGAAGTTCCTTCGGGGATTTTGCCCGGTTGTGAAAAGATTGTCGGTTCTCTCACGCCGCCTTCAAACACCGTTCCTTTACCTTCCCGCAAGGTAGTATCGTACCCGCCGTCTTTTCGACCGGCAAGAGCGGGTCCATTATCCGATGTGAAAATGACAAGAGTATTCCGGCGAATATTAAGTCTGTCTAATGTCTTGACGATTTCCCCTACCGACCAGTCCGTCTCGAATACGTCATCGCCAAACTTTCCATATTGGGTTTTGCCCTTAAATTTGTTTCCCACGCCCAACGGTGTATGAACGGCGTTATGCGCAAGATATAAAAAGAACGGTTTGTCTTTATTCTTTTCGATGAACTTAACGGCACGTTCCGTATAACGTTGAGTGAGCGAGTCGTTCTTTTCGGCACTATCGAGGATTTCCACCGTCTTATCTCCTTCCGTAATCAATCCGCCGCGATACAACGGAATAGAACGGTCAGGTCCAATGTCATTAGAGTACGGTATTCCGTAGTATTCGTCAAAACCCTGATTTAAAGGAAGCCATTCCTTCCTATCACCGACATGCCATTTACCGAAAACAGCGGTAGCGTATCCTTTTTTCTTGACGATTTCGGCAATGGTTTCTTCATTAGGATTCAATCCGATAGAGGAATTTGCCATAAGCACATTGTGTATTCCGACACGGGCGTGTAAAGCCCCTGTCAAAAGAGCGGCACGCGAAGGACTGCAATACGGACACGAAGACGCAAAATCCGTAAATCGTCTTCCTTCATTGGCGAGTTTATCCAAATTGGGAGTTGGGATTGATCCGCCAAAAGGTGCAATATCCCCATAGCCCAAATCGTCAATAAAAATCAAAACGATATTGGGTGTTTCGGCTGCGGCAAGAAACGAAACAGAGAATAGAACAAAAAACAATACAAAAATCTTTCGTAACATCATTGGATTTCTCCTGTAAAGTAAAGTGGTTATTGAAATAGTCATCTTTTCCGTCTCCCCGTATTCTTTTCAACGGGAATCTTAGACGTATCAATGACAATATCGTATGTTTGTCTCCCGCCTTTAACTTCATAAGTCAGCGGCGTGTTCTTGTTAAAGGATCCTAAAAACGGCAATATTTTTTGTTGCAGCATATCGTCACTTTGCTGTTGTATTACAGTAATTTTGTTGTTTCCGATTTGCGCCCCTTTGACGGTCTTAGAAAATCATAATTCGTAATTGCCGTTTTTATCTATGAAGGAAGAAGAAGGCGAACCATTCTTATCCAACGGCTGGAACTGAACAACAAGACCTTCGGGAGCGGGTTGTCCGTCTATCAGTACCTTACCGCTGACATAAGCCCAGTTTGGGACGCCGCAACCGGAAAACATCAGTGTAGAAAGTAACGCAAATAGGATAAAAACCGATATTGACGATGGAAATGGCGGTTGTGTTGTGTAAATTGTTTTAATGAACATTGTTCTTTTTTCTGGTTTTTGTATTTAATACTTCATTCA
>JAITQV010000192.1 GCA_031288765.1 Planctomycetaceae bacterium | reverse complement strand
CATTTTAAAAGTATATCGCAATTTGTTTATTCTTTCAATAATAACTCATTCTCACATCCTTTTATCGAGAAAAGTTTAGAAAAATTGTAATGATTTATAACTTATTTATAATCGCGGTTTTAATATCACTTTCCATTCCCAGTGAAAACCTTTCGTCGAAGGGGTGTCACCCGCGGATTTCACCTACCGTTGCCGACATTTCGTTTATTTTGCAAATGGAACAAAGAATTACGGATTACTTTGTTTTTCGGTTTCCATGCGGTAATCAGGAATACGAAACGGTTGGCGATTACCCAAAAAAGAAACTAAAATAAATTTTTTGTTCGGATCTTCCACATCTTTCGTTTGACTTATATTGTATTCCTCCTCAGAAAACGGGTTGGCAATCAAATGCGCAACCGTTGGTTTTTCCAATGAGAGAGACATTGCCAAAAACGCAACCTCACAACCCGCCCGATCCTGAGCATGAAGCCGCATCGAACCCACTATCCCACGAAGCAATATCTCCGCAATCACCGGCTCCAATTCCTTGCCCATCCTATTAAGCAACTCGTTGTTAATCTCATTCAAAACAGAAATACGTTGATAAAACGGTTTGTTACACTCATCAATGACTTTTTGCATCGATTTCAAATAAAAAATCTCATCCGCAATATGTGTGTTTAAAAAATTGTTCTTCAAAAGAATGATTTCCTTAACTCCGTTCTCTTCCGAATTATTATTCGTCGTATTTGCGGTGTTTTCTTTTTTCCTCTTCCGTTGTTTCCGCGACACAAACACCAGTAAATCACGTTTTTCCAAATCGTTGATTTCTTCCGGCGTCAAAGCGGCTTCAAGACCGTATTGTAAAATCCTGTGATATGTTTTCAAACCGCTGGCACGGTCAGCAACCCAAACCGCCTTGTCCGGTGTCCATTGCTCAAGTTGTTCCCGAAGCATTTCATATAAACCGTTCAAATACCGTTTGTTGAATTTCGGATTCAAAATAATTGTTTGCATAATGTCAACAGCACGCAACCGAATCAACGCCGCCGAAGAACGAACCGCCGGTACCGCAACTTCCGCCGCCAATTGAGCAATCCGAAAAATATACACCAACGAATCCAACGCATCTTCCATCCGACCTTCCCGAAGCGCCCGACCAATCGCATATTCCTCCAACAAAAGATAATCCTCCAAATAATCAGCCGCCCGAACATCAATAACCTCTCCAAATTCCTCGTCCTGCTCAAATATAAAATAAAAACGGGTGTCCGGACGATTGAGTGCGTTTCGAATACTAAGACGTTTCGGCTCAAAACGATTCAATACCTCACTCAAATGTTCCAGCGTTTCATCGCTAATACTCCATTCGTTTTCTTTGGGCGCAGCGTTACGAAGGATTTTTAACTCTTCGTCATTGTCAAGACGGAAAACATTGTTCAAAATTGAAGCAATATTCACCCGCCCCGAAAGATTGTTCTTAAAAATTTCAGAAGGTGTTTCCTTTTGGGCAATAACCTTTTTAATTTCAGCAACCAATTCAGAGTCTTTCTCCCATCGGGCGGTTTCCATGCCGCGAAACATCTCGCCCGCTAACATTTCACCGCCAAATTTCACACTTTCCGGAGAAATTAAATACGAATTATTCTTGGCTCCACGAATACGGTGATTCTGCTGTAGAGTTGCAACAACATAGTACGTGAAAGCAGCAACAAAAATCACAATGGCAAGATAAATTGATTTCCTGTTGACATTTCGGTGTTTGGTATCAGACATCGGCGTGAGCTGGTTCAATGGGTGAAATTACGGTACGGTATTATTGTTTTCTATCGGAAAAAAAACATTACCGAATGACACTATTATTAAACGGAAACATTGCGAATATTATTGAATGGGAATATTTTCCCCGCTGTCTTCATTGGAGTTATCTTGTAAATTCCGAACGGTTTTGTCAAGAAGAATAATTTCAACTATGGAATTGACCGTTTTGGGATCCATTCCGGGCGGTAAAACGGCACGGTTGAGCGGTTCGTGAGAACCGACAACCGCTAATTGAAAAAACTTTGCCTTGAGTCCGCGGGAAATCAGATAATCCCGAACATTCACAGCACGAGCATACGAAAGATCAATGTCCTGTTGGTAAGGTCCCTGCAATTCATAAGGGGCGGCATGACCTTTAATCATAATTTTGAAAGGCGAACCGACAAGTGTACTCAAAACGGCGTCAATATCTTGTTTTGCCTGCGTACTGAGCACGTCGCTTCCAAGATCAAAACGGATGATTCCGCCTTTAATACGTTCTTCTTTGATGCGGAAGGTTTGAACATTTTTATGTTCGCCTGCTGCGGAAACAATAGGTTGTCCGCCGGTGAGTGCGGCGAGACGGTTGGCACGTTCACTGGCGACGGAACGTTGCGAGGAGGTTTTATTCGACCGGCTTGGCGTTCTGCTCGAACCGGAATAACCCAAATTTTTCTGAAGCGATTCCACCACCGCTTCAAATTTAATCGTTGCGATGATACTCATGGAGTAAAGCATGATAAAGAAACAGAGCAACAACGACATCATATCCCCGTAAGTCAAAATCCATTCGGGAACTCCTGCCTCTTTTGGTTTTTCACGAGCCATAGAATTAGTTAATAGTTAAAAATTAACAGTGAATAGTTAGTTGGTAAATTGCCAATAGTTCATAGTTAGTCGTGAATAGTGAATAGTTACGCAAACGGAAGCACGATTTTTTTGCAGCAATGTATTATAACATTTAACTCGGCACAAACTGTTCATTGAATATCAAACCAATTATTTAACTATTCACTATTCACGACGAACGATGAACGATGAACGATTATTCGTTTTCTTCTTCTTCGGGTCTGCTTTTCGGAGGAAGATACATTAACAGTTTTTGTTTAATAACTCTTGGGTTTTCGCCGGACTGAATCGCGATAATCCCTTTGAGCGTAATTTCCATTGTTTGAATTTCACCGGCATTGATAAAACCGAGTTTATCCGCCCAAGGGAGGAGCATTAGGTTTGAAACAACCGCCCCGTAAAGCGTAGTCAACAACGCCACCGCCATTCCGATACCGATTGTATCGGGGTCTAAGTCGGCAAGCATCAACACCAAACCCACCAACGTCCCAATCATCCCGAATGCCGGAGCGTATTTACCGTAATTGGCAACAATACTTTGCCCGTAAACATGCCGTGCATTGACCGCATCGATTTCCGTATTCATAATTCCTTCGACAACTTCCGGCGAAATACCGTCAACCGCCATTCGCAAACCTGTTGCCAAAAACGGATTGTCGATTTCTTCCATTCTGTTTTCGAGGGACAAAAGCCCTTCACGGCGTGCGGTTTCCGCCAAAGAAACGATTTGCAAAATTGTTTCTAAAACATCCGGTTCTTTTGCGGTGAAAGTGATCTTGATATAACTGAGCGATTTTAGTACCGCCGACAACGGGTAAGCAACCAACACAGAGGCAATAGCACCGCCGAATACCATAACTGCTGAGGGAATATCAAAAAAAATGGGCAATTTGGTAATACCGCTGTAAGCAATGGAGAGGAAAATCAGGAGCCAACCTAAAACCAATCCGATAATTGTTGCTTTACCCATGATTATCCAACATAAAAAGCGTTTGTCATTGCCAAAAGAATTGAAAACGGTTTACTATTTTAGCATAAAAACACAAAAATCATAAAATATTAAGAGAAATTATTAAAAAAATTCCATCATTTCCGCGACTCCGTGATAATAATATCCGCAAAGAACAAATAATCTTAACTCTATTAATATTATATTCTTTGCGTGTTCTACTTTGAACGGCAGGAAATGAACCTTTATTATAATGATTCTGTGGAATTTTGGGGGAGAATGATGATATTAACAATCAGAAGGTATCAACGGTGATTTTTATAGTTGGTTTTTTGCTAATTGTGCCTTCAATTCTTTAATTAGTTGGTCTTTTTCTTCAAGTGCTTTTTTGTTTTCTTCAAGTGCTTTTTTGTTTTCTTCAAGTGCTTTGTCTTTTTCTTCGAGTGCTTTTTTGTCTTCTTTAATTATTTTATCTTTTTTTTCGAGTGCTTTATCTTTTTCAATGATAGAGCGTTCCTTGTCTTGAAGTTCCTTCATGAAATCATCTTCCATTTCCATTTCCGCCTGAATATCCGCATTCCCCGACGCCATGAGAAGACGCCGAATTATCGGGCGGTACATTTCGGGATATTCGTTTTCGTCCACATTCAAGATATGACGGTTGGCGGTGCG
>JAITQV010000108.1 GCA_031288765.1 Planctomycetaceae bacterium | reverse complement strand
TCGGCGGCTCACACTCACGGCAAGCGGTTTGTTGCTGCCGAAGGTTTCACAAATATCGGAATGCATTGGCAGGAATCATTCGCCGACAATTTGAAACCGACTTTTGATCAAGCGGTTTGCGAAGGTTGTAATTTATTGGTTTGGCATGCGTTCACGTCGTCGCCGAAAAGTGCGGGCTTGCCCGGACAGGAATATTTCGCCGGAACACATTTTAATCCGCAACATACATGCTGGAATTATTCGGCGGATTTTTTAGCGTACATAAACAGAGTGCAATTTCTCTTGCAGCAAGGTTTATTCGCCGCTGACGCTGTTCAATATTACGGCGATAACGTTCCCAATTTCACGCAAGGCGAATGGAACAATACCGCCAAATCTCTGCCGGATTATGCGTATGATGTCGCCTCAACGGATGCGGTATTGCAGATGACAACTCATGGAGGACGAATTTTCCTGCCTGACGGAATGAATTATAAAGCGTTAGTTTTACCGGATATTTCGAGCATTAATCTTTTTGTATTACGAAAAATAGCGTCGCTTGTTAAAGGCGGCGCAACAATAATCGGTTCAAAACCGAAACGAGCTTCCGGTTTGACCGGATTAAAGGAAGCGGATACAGAAGTCAGAAAGATTGCCGATGAACTTTGGGGAACGGACAACACAGACGATTCCGGCAAATCCGATCAATCAAACGATTCGGGAAATCATGTAATAAAATTTCGTCGGGTTGGTAAAGGGCGAGTTGTCAGCGGTACGGCAGCGGCGGACGTTTTTCGTAATGACAAATTGCCGGCTGATGTGAAACGGTTGAACGGTTCGTTGCCGGACGGCAAACATCGAATTAAATGGATTCATCGGACGATTTACGGTAACTCCATTTTAGGCGGTAAGTTTTCTGAAATTTCGCCGACAAAATCAGTTTTGACAACAGAGGTTTCGCCGCAAGCCGTATTGGGAGAAGAAACGAATCGAACGGAGATTTATTTTGTGTCCAATCTTGTTGGCAAGACGGATAAGACGGAGCTTGCGTTTCGAGTTGCAAAAAAGCAGCCGGAGATTTGGGATGCTGTTACCGGTACGATAACAGAAGCAAAAGCGTTTCGTCAAGAAAACGGACAAACGATTGTTCCGATAGAGTTTGCTCCATACGGTTCGGTGTTTGTGATTTTTCGCAAGCCGATTTCAGCGGATGCGCAAGGTACAGCGTCGGATAATTCGTTTCAATTTGAGACATTGCAAACGTTGGATGGAGATTGGGATGTAACGTTTAAGTTTTCCGAAGCAAGTAAGAGTAAGTATGAAACGTTGAAATTTTCGGAGTTAATTGATTGGTCGAAACATAATGATGAGCGGATCAAATATTATTCGGGAGCGGCGGTTTATCGCAAAGAATTTTCGTATAAAAAATCCGAACAACAAAAACAATATGAGCAACAAGTTTATCTTGAACTTGGTTTAGTTCGCGAGATGGCGTTGGTTCGGATTAACGGCGAGGAAGTTTGTACGTTGTGGTCGCATCCGTTTTGTGTTGATGTTACCGAATTTCTTCGTGACGGTATTAATATTTTGGAGATTGAGGTTGTGAATCATTGGTCGAACCGCGTGATTGGCGATTCGAGATTACCCGAATCCCAACGCCAAACCCAAACCAACATCCGCCGCCTAACTTCTCAAACTCCATTATTGGAATCAGGGCTAATCGGCAATGTAAAATTAAAAATAACAAAAAAAGTAACCGAATAGATACTAAGTACGTTTATTGTGTTTGGTTTTTTCGGGAAGCCCGCAACAATTTACGGCGAATAATAAGAAATCGGTAAACCGGAAATTCCTGATTCGTAAACAAATAATCCTCCGGCATGCGGTTCGTATGGTTGGATTTCCGGTGTTAATCCGAAACCGGCGGTTGTAATAAAAAGGGTTTTGAGTTCCAAACCGCCGAAAGTTAACGACGTAACACGGGAAACCGGCACCCAAACCGTTTCCAACAGTGTACCGTTCGCCGGATTCCACCGCGTAACCCGCCCCCCAAGCCAATGAGCAATCCAAACCATGCCGTCCGAGTCAACCGCCATCCCGTCTGGACGCCCGAAATTTTTGCCGGTATTGCCCGCCGCGCCGGCAATTTCACCGCCGGTTTCAGGAAATCTAATCACGGTACGGCGGTTTCTGAGTTGACCTTCGTCCGCATCGTAATCAAACGCATCAACCCGCAACGTCGGCGTGTCAATCCAATAAAACGTCTTGCCGTCCGGACTCCACCCAAGACCATTGGAATTGGTTGCTCCGCTAACCGCCGTCCGGCAACCGCGCCCGTCCAAAACATAAAGCGACGCCCGACCCGATTGCCGATGTTTGTTAAGCGAACCAAACCAAAAACGCCCCTCCGGTGAACATTTGCCGTCATTATAACGGTTTTCGGGAATTTCGGACTCGGGGTGAATTTTGGCGTTTGCTCCAACCGCCTCGATTCCGTTCGCTCCCAACCGAACTTCCTCAATTCCGGTTTGTGCCGCAAGAAGGAAATTCCCGTTGCGGCAGGGAGCCAAACAGCCGGTCAGGGTCGCAAGCGGAAAGGATTCATCCTTACCGCCCGCCGGATCAAAACAGTGTAACCGCAACCCCTCAATGTCCAACCAATAAAGCCGTTTTTCTCCGTGATGCCAGACCGGACTTTCCCCAAGCAACGCATGAGCCGGATAAAGAATTTCCGCGTGTTTATCCATTATAATAATGTTGAAAATGTTTTGTTGTATCCATTCGGT
>JAITQV010000105.1 GCA_031288765.1 Planctomycetaceae bacterium | reverse complement strand
TTGATGATCAATTTCCTCGCTCCCGAAGATAAATTTGAAACTTATCAACCGCAATTCCTGACGGTTTTGAACTCCTTCAAATTCGACAACTAAGTACAGGAATTGATTACATTATGATCGTAAAATAGTTGAGAAAAAAACAATGTTACAACAGGAACAAATTATACCGGAAGCCACAGGTATGAGTCCCGATGTTGTTAATGTTTTACCTGAAGTTGATTTTAGTTTAATATTGACTTTTGAGAGTGGAGAACGGAAACGGTTTAATATGTTACCTTATATTGGTCGTAGTGCGTGGTTTGAAGAACTTCGGGATTGGAGTTATTTTTCATTAGTAAGACCGGAATTCGGAACGGTTGTTTGGCCGCATGGGCAAGACCTTTGCCCCGATACTCTTTACCTTAATAGTACACCAATAGAATCACCCGAACAATAAACGTAATTATAAAAATAAACAACGTAATTTTAAGCTGAGATACTTTTGATAAAAATAGTTATGAATTTTGCAAAAGTCCGGTTATAAAATATAAAAAAGCAAAACATTCAACAGTACAATTCCTCATTTATTTCAATAAATTCCATGTTCCAGAAAATTCGAGTTATATTTTCGATTCCCGAACTTCGCCAGAAGATTTTTTTAACACTTGGTCTTTTAGCGGTTTACCGTATTGGATGGTGGATTCCGCTTCCGATTACCGATATTGGGAAGATGCGTGACTTTTGGGCAGGCGCCCAAGGACTCGGTTCTTTGATTGCTCAGATTTCGGTTTTCACAGGAACCTCGTTTGAGCAATTAACTATTTTCGGTCTCGGTATCATGCCGTATATTTCGGCATCGATTATCTTCCAACTGCTGGCAACCGTTTGGGAACCGCTCGAAAAATTACAAAAAGAAGGCGAAAGCGGTCGTAAAAAAATTAACGAATATACGCGTTACGCAACCGTAGTCATTTGTTTGTTTCAAAGTATCTTTTACGTTCTTACCGTAGGACGAATGGGACTTTACAACGAAGCCATTCTCGTGAATGGTTCTTTGCCGCTTGGTTGGCTTGTAACTGCGGTTATGGTGATGACGGCGGGTTCGACGTTTTTGATGTGGCTCGGCGAACAAATCGACGAATACGGCATTGGAAACGGAATCAGTCTTCTGATTATGGCAGGAATTCTTGCAAACCTTCCCGCCGCACTCCAAAAACTCGGCGGACAACTTTACAATAAAGATACCGGTTTCAGGTTGGGTTCCGATAATTCACAATTCGGTATTGAAATTCTGTTTGTTCTGGCGGCGTTGTTTATTGCGGTGGTTGTGGGAGTCATTTACATCACAAAAGGGCAACGCCGTATCCCCACACAAAGTGCAAAACATATTCGCGGTCGTAAATCATTCGGCGGAAACCGCCAATATCTCCCGCTCAAAGTGAATCAGGCTGGTGTGATGCCGATTATTTTTGCAAGCAGTTTGCTGCTTTTCCCGCAAGCGTTTTTTGCAATTGTTGACGGTCAAAATTTAACAGGTTGGTGGGGAGTGTTTGTCAGAGCATTGCACGATATTTTCCAACGCCAAACCTTTTCCTATATTCTTTTGTTTGTGATTGGAATTTACTTTTTCTGTTATTTTTGGACTGCCGTTACGTTCAATCCGAAAGATATGGCGGAAAATCTGAAAAATTACGGTTCCTTTATTCCGGGTTACCGTCCGGGAACCACAACAGCGAACTATCTTGAAAAAGTAATGGTTCGGATTACTTATGTCGGCGCATCGTTCCTTGCCATTATTGCCATTTTGCCGCAAATTATTTCAACACTCATTGTTGGAACAGAGAATTACATGTTGGCAGGATTCTTTGGCGGAACAAGCCTCTTAATTGTGGTAAGCGTCATTATTGATCTCGTTGATAAAATCGATAGTCATCTTGTGATGCGGAATTACAAGGGATTACTCGAAAAAACCAAATAACCACCAAAATAAATTTTAACAATTATTTTCCATGCGAATTATTTTTATCGGTCCTCCCGGAGCGGGAAAAGGAACACAAGCGGACAAGATTATCGCCAAATATAAACCGGCACATCTTTCGACCGGCGACATGTTGCGTGCGGCTCGGGATAATAAGACGAAAATCGGTCTTGAAGCGGAAAAATATATGTCCGCCGGGCAACTTGTTCCTGATGATGTCATTATTGGGATTATTTCGGAACGGCTGCAGGAACCGGATTGCCGGAGCGGTTATTTACTGGACGGTTTCCCGCGAACAATTGCTCAAGCCGAAGCCCTTGATAAAATGCTTGTAGAAAAAGGAACTCCGCTTGACGTGGTTTTGGAGCTTCGGGTTCCCGATGAAGAATTATTCCGGCGTTTGGCGGGACGCGGTCGTGCCGACGATAAACCGGAAGTAATTCGTGAACGCTTGGTCGCTTACAACAAACAAACAAGTCCCTTACTCGATTATTACACAAAACAAGGTTTGCTCAAAACAATTGACGGTCTTGGAAGTGTCGATGAAATTTTTGTAAGAATCGAAAAAATACTCGATCAATACACTTGAATTTTGAAAACTCCGAACAGAAAAAGGTTGAACCGTGATTTCGTATAAATCCGCAATTGAAATCGATAAGATGAGAAGGGCGGGATTATACGTCTGGCACGCATTGAAAATTGCCCAAAATCTTATTCGTCCCGGAATTACAACCGGCGAAGTCAATGACCGAATTGAGCAATTTTTCGAGGATATGAAGGTAATTCCGCTTTTTAAGGGAGTTCCGGGTAAAGTTCCGTTTCCAGCTGCAGCCTGTATTAGTGTTAATGAAGAAATCGTTCATGGAATACCGGGAACACGGAAACTTGTTGAAGGTGATATTGTCGGAGTTGATATCGGGTGTAAAGTAGGCGGTTGGTGCGGTGATTCGGCGGTAACATTTCCCGTCGGAATAATTTCGGAAAAAAAACAACGTCTTCTCAATATAACAGAACGTGTTCTCCGAATCGCGATTGAAGAAATCCCAAAAGCGGTTTATTGGCATGAAGTTGCGAAAAAAATGGAAAATTATGTGAAAAAAAACGGTTATGCAGTTGTCGAATCATTGGTCGGTCACGGAATTGGTCAGGAAATGCACGAAAATCCCCAAGTTCCGAACTACGTTTCGCAGGAAATTCTTCGCAGCGATGATTTTAAGTTAGTGCCGGGTTTGGTCATCGCCGTTGAACCAATGGTGAATGTCGGCACAAAAAATGTTCGTTTACTGAGTGATCATTGGACAATTATTACAGCGGATCGTAAACCGAGTGCCCATTTTGAACATACGTTGGCGGTAACCGCTTCCGGTGTTCGCGTCCTGACCGGACAACCCGAAACAGAAGAAGAAAAAATAGATATTGCTCCGTATTTGACGATTTGAAAAAATCTTTTTTTAAGAAAAAATTTTTTTAATAGGGAGGGACTACTTGCAAATTGTTTGTTAAGCCTTAGAATAATCACCTCTGTTGTTGAAAATGTGTACGCCATCGTAAATAATCCTGAATATTACACTTCATTAAGATTTATTCGGAATAAGAAATTTCAAAGGTGATATTATGAAAGTCAGAGCAAGTGTTCGCCGAATTTGTGAAAATTGTAAAGTGGTGAAACGGCGCGGACGGGTTTACATTATTTGTGTGAATCCCCGTCATAAACAACGCCAAGGTTAATTTGTTTTTTAAAATATTTACGCATATTTTTTGGAGATCATTCAATGCCGCGTCTTTTGGGTGTGGATATTCCGAGCAATCGGCATATTGTTGTTTCATTGACTTATTTGTATGGTGTGGGTCCGGCAACAGCACGGGAACTTTGCCGAAAAGCTGGAGTTATTCCGACTTTGCGGGCTAAAGATTTAGGCGAAAACGACCTTGCTAAATTAGCCTCTTTGCTCGATAACGATTATACCGTCGAAGGGCAATTACGCCGTCAAGTGAATCAGAATATCACCCGGCTTCGTGAAATTGGTTGTTATCGCGGGATTCGTCATCGTAAAGGTTTGCCGGTTCGCTGTCAGCGTACCCGAACAAACGCCCGAACCCGCAAAGGTCCCAAGAAAACAGTTGCCGGAAAAAAAGGAGTCAAGGATTTACGATAACCGCCGAATGTTTCTCAGCACGCTTTACCGCCTGTTGACAACATAAAGAATTATTCGGTTTAAGGAATTACTAAACAGTAAACAAAAACTTAACAATCAAAATGGCAAAAGTAGCTAAAAAACGAAAAGTCAAAAGAATTGTTGCGGCGGGAATTGCCCACATCAAAGCGACTTTTAACAATACGACCGTAACAATTACCGATTCCAAAGGCGATGCCCTTTGTTGGTCAACAGCGGGTACGTGTAATTTTAAAGGAAGCCGGAAAAGTACACCGTTTGCCGGTCAAATGGCAGCACAACAAGCGGCGGAAAAGGCAATGAAATTCGGAATGAAAGAAATTGAAGTCAAAGTCAATGGACCGGGAAGCGGTCGTGAAAGTGCTATTACGGCTTTGCAACAAGCGGGTTTGACGGTTAAATCCATTGAAGATGTTACACCGTTGCCGCATAACGGTTGCCGTCCCAAAAAACGAAGACGCGTTTAATTTATTCGGCGTTTTCCGTAATACTTTCCCGTTGTTGGTTGGTTAAGTTATTGTGATTTGTTTGTTTCCGTTCAAAAGTTTTTTAGGGTATTTACTTTTATTAGTTCGTTTTGTTTCAATAGAAATTGATTTTTATGGCACGTAATACTGGAGCAGTTTGTCGAAAATGCCGGCGTGAAGGTTTCAAACTTATTTTGAAAGGAAACCGTTGCGATACGGAGAAATGCGCGTTCAACCGCCGTTCCAATGCGCCCGGAATGCACGGAGCGCGAAAAGGAAAATTGACGGATTACGGTATTCATCTTCGTGAAAAGCAAAAAGTAAAAAATTTTTACGGTGTCCTTGAAAAACAATTCCGTAAATATTTCGGAATGGCGGAACGGATGAAAGGGAATACGGGAAAAGTTCTGATGGGACTTCTCGAACGCCGTCTTGATAATATTGTTTACCGGCTTGGTTTTGGGGCGTCCCGTTCTCAGGCGCGTCAATGGGTTTCACACGGTCATATTCAAGTTAATGGTCGGCGTGTTGATATTCCAAGTTATTTAGTGCGCACGGGCGATGTGATTACAATTCGTAATCGTCCCAAAAGTACCAAAGCAATTAAAACAGTCATTGAAGAGGAATCACGGGCGGTTCCGGAATTTCTTTACCGAGACAACGCCGATATTCCTAAAGGAGTTGTGATGCGGCTTCCTACGGCGGAAGATGTTACGTTACCGGTAGATTCGGCTTTGATTGTCGAACTTTGTTCCAAATAATAAATCATTGCTTGTTTGGTTTTCACAATTCCCTTTCAGTTTAGGTTATTTAGCGTCATTTTTTGGAGGTTTCTCTATGCGTATTCGATGGCGAGGTTTGGAACTCCCCAGCAAAGTAACATGCGACCCGGACTCCTTGACGGAGACTTATGGAAAATTTATCGCCGAACCGTTTGAACGCGGTTTCGGTCATACGGTGGGTAATAGTTTGCGCCGTGTTTTACTTTCCAGCCTCGAAGGAAGCGCCGTAACACGAATCAAGATTAAAAACGCTCTTCACGAATTTATGTCGTTGAAAGGTGTTCTTGAAGATGTTACGGAGATTTCTTTGAATGTCAAATCACTTGTTGTCAAATCTTATGACGACAAACCGAAAGTTCTTCGAATTTCCAAAAAAGTCAAAGGAGCAGTTACCAGCAATGATATTCAACGAGACGACACGGTTGATGTCATTAGCAAAGGTCATCATATTGCCACGCTTACTGATGATGTTCCGTTTGAAATGGAAATGGTTGTTGAAAACAGCCGCGGTTATGTTCCCGCAACGGAACAGTTGGCGCATATCAGAGATAAAGGCGGTGATGATATCGGTTTTATTCCGCTTGATGCGGCATTTAGTCCGGTTGTCCGTGTCCAATATAGTGTTGAAGAAACCCGTGTCGGTCAAAAAACAAATTATGACCGGCTGACAATTCAAATCTGGACGGACGGATCAATCAACCCGGAACTTGCATTGGTCGAAGGAGCCAAAATTTTCCGAAAACATTTGAATCCGTTCCTGCAATATGACCGGCTTGAAATGGGAGTTTTTGCCAAAGTGAAAGCAATGGGAATGTTGGGAATTGATCCGGGTTTGGAAGAAAAATTGAAAATGCCGCTTTCCCAATTGGATCTTTCTGTTCGGGCAATAAATTGTCTTGAATCGGAAAAAATTAATTTTATTCGTGATTTGGTGGTGCGGACGGAAGAATCGCTTTTAGACATGCGGAACTTTGGGGAAACCACATTGACCGAAGTTAAAGAAAAATTACGTAAGTTGGATCTTCAACTGGGTATGCGGATTCCTCCGCAGATATTGAGTGCGGCGGCAACTCCGGCAACCGCTTCTCAAACATCCGCCGCTCCATATACCTCTTGATTCATTAATTAAACTTTAAACGGTAACGGTTTTAATGTGTAACGTTTCCAAAACCGGTTTTCCGAAAAACAACTAATACAATTGTTAAATTTATAAAAAGACGGTGATTTCATGCGACATTTGAATAAAGGACGTAAACTGGGTCGAAATCCGAATCATCAACGGGCATTGCTCAAAAACCTGATTGTTTCGATCCTGATGACAGAACGTGATGCGACCGGCGAAGAAAACGCGCCGGAATCGCCGGGACGAATTATTACAACGTTGCCGAAAGCCAAAGAAGTTCGTCCGCTTCTTGAGAAATGTATTACGATTGCCAAAAAAGCTCAGACACATATCAATGAAGCGGCACGTTTTGAAAGCCGGGCGGAACGCGGTTCCGAAGAATGGAAAAAATGGCGCAAAAGTGAAGTTTGGCAAGAATGGAATAAAACGATTGCTCCGGCATTGGCGGCACGTCGCCGTGCACTTCAACTGATCGGCAACAAGGAAGCGGTAAAAATTCTTTTTGAAGTGATTGCACCTCGATATATTCATCGGAATGGCGGTTATACAAGAATCCTGAAATTATTTAAGCCTCGGCTTGGTGATGCGGGAAAACAGGCAATTCTTGAATTTGTCGGTAAAAACGACCGTGTTAAGGCCCGATCGCAACGGCCTCAAATAGAATAGCCGGCGCAGAATGTTCGGCTGAACGTAGGATGGTTACGAAATCAAGACGGCGGTCGTTCGATTATACAGCAGCCATTGCTAAGGTTTGCGAAGATATTTGTTTTCGCGTACCGGCGCTGTGTCATATAGACATGTCACGGGTTGCTATAAGTTTCGCCCAAACGAAACACAGTGCTCCGTTTGGTATTTTTGCCACAACAACACCTTTGCGGTTCAAAGGCGGGGAACTTTTTATGCAAAGTCAGGGAAAACATTGGACTTTGCAGCGTTGTTACCGAGCCGACGGAGTGGAATATCTTTATATTCTTTATTTTTATGTCCCGCGATTCATTGAATTAAAATTGTCTCAAAAGCTTGAAACAATTGTTCACGAATTGTATCATATCAATCCCGATTTCAACGGAGATTTACGGCGGTTCAAGGGGCGTTGTTTTGCGCACGGTTCTTCTCAGAAAAAGTATGATCAGACGGTACGGGGTTTTGTCAACCATTGGCTGAAACAAAATCCGCCGCCCAAAATCTGGAATTTTTTACAATATAATTATAAAGACTTGCTTGCGGAATTTGGCGGTTTATGCGGAACACGTATTCCGGCTCCAAAAATCATTCCGTTTGAAAAGTAAACGAATCAAACCTTCGTAATATTTCATCAAAACTTGAGGTGATTAACATATTCATTTTCAAAACTTATTAGGGCGGACAACAGCACTGTTTAGTAATACAAAGGATATTATAGTACAATTAAAGCACATACCTCGCTTAACCGGAAACAATTACAAACATAGTGAATGTATAGGAGAAAACAATGAATACGCAAATAACAATAACCCTTGATTCCAATGTAGCGGAATTCGCCAATAGTTTTTCCGAAAGGACAAACAAACCCCTATCGGAAATCATAGAGAATTATTTTATAACATTGCAAAATAATAATACATCCGATTTACCGCAAGACCTTGCGGAATTGTACGGAATATTTGAAGGAATAGAAACACCGAATAAAAAAGAATTGAGAAGAATGTTTCATGACAAAGATAACTATTGATATAAATATTCTGTTGGATTTTCTGTTCAAAAGAGAAGGACATGAAAATGTGGTAAGAATATTTAAATACTGTTCGGATAATAAAATAAAAGGTTTTATTTGTGCCCACGAAATAACAACTTTATCTTATTTTCTCAGCAAGACAATAAAGGAAAAAGATAAAATTGTGAAAGCTCTCTGTGGAATAATGAAAAGATTTAACATAATAGAAATAAATGAAAAGATATTAAATGAGGCTCTTTACTCCGAATTAAATGATTTTGAAGATGCTGTTATAGAAATATCCTCAAAAGAAAAAAAGATTGAGTATATCATTACGAGAAATATAAAAGATTTTAGAAAAAGTCAGATCAAAGCAGTCGTTCCTGAGGAATTTTTAATAATTATACAACATTTGTAATCCTGATTTTATAATTCGAATTGAATTTTCCCCAAATGGTATAAGGCGAATAAACGGGAGAGTTCATTTGATTTTATACTAAGATATAATTGGTTATGAAATCGGAGTTCCGCTCATAATGATTAACCACTAACATTTTCCCCATTGATGGAAACGGGCGATATATTATTACATCGTGGATTATTGACCGAGTTGCAGCTTTCGGAACTTCGGAATACCCAACGTGAAGAGATGCGCAACGGACAACGCGACGCGGTAAGACTTGACCAACTCGCAGTTCAGAAAGGCATTTTGACGGAAGAAGTTGTATTGACTCATTTGGGCGAAGAATTGGGAATTGGTTATGTGGACTTATTGGAATATCCGGTTAATTTATCTTTGCTCAAAACATTTCCGACGCGGTTTATTCACAGGGAACGGATTTTTCCTGTCGGTCAATACGAAGATATGTTGGTGGTGGCGACCAGTGATCCGTTGAATCTTTACCCGTTGGACGAGGTTGCGTCTATTACCGGCATGCATGTCCAACCGGTTTTGGCTTTGAAAACGGAAATCGAAAAACTCATCAAAAATAATCTTGGAGTTGGCAGTGAAACGATTGACGGTTTGATGGCGCAACAGGCGGAAGAAGCCAAAGGCGGCGGGATTGAACTGGTTGGCGATTTGGAGTTGGACGGCTCGGAACTTTCCGAAATGGCGCAAGAGCCGTCGGTGATCCGGTTGGTCAACGAAATTCTGTTGGAAGCCATCGAATCGCGGGCAAGCGATATTCATATTGAGTCGGAGTCGGACGGTTTATCGATTCGGTTTCGTATTGACGGGGTGTTGCATATTCAGAATTTTCCGTCGGAGATTAACCGGTTTCAATCGGCGATTATCAGCCGGTTGAAAATCATGTCCAAGTTGAATATTACGGAGCGTCGTTTGCCGCAGGATGGTCGTATTCAGTTGAAATTTTCGGGTCGGGAGATAGATGTTCGAGTTTCGGTGATTCCGATGATTCACGGCGAAGGGATTGTCATGCGTTTGCTGGACAAGGGAGCGATGGAATTTTCCTTACAGGGACTTGGGATGAATCCGGCGATTTACGAGATGTTTTCGAATTTGATTCGTCTTCCTCACGGGATAATTCTTGTGACGGGACCGACGGGCAGCGGCAAAACAACGACATTGTACAGTGCGTTGACGGAGATCAAGGATTCGGCGACGAAGATTATTACGACGGAAGACCCTGTGGAATACCGGTTGGGCGGAATCAGCCAGATTCAGGTGCATGCCAAAATCGGTTTAACATTTGCGGCGTCGTTGCGAAGTATTTTGCGTCATGATCCGGATATTGTGTTGGTGGGCGAGATTCGTGATTTGGAGACGGCGGAAAATGCGGTACAAGCGGCATTGACGGGTCATTTGGTATTTAGCACGTTGCACACCAACGATGCTGCCGGAGCATATACACGGTTGATTGATATGGGGGTGGAGCCGTTTTTGGTTTCGAGTTGTGTGGAGGCGGTGATGGCGCAACGGTTGGTTCGGAATCTTTGTCCGCAATGCAAGGAGGCGTATATTCCCGATTCGGCGGAATTGCCGCCGGATTTTCCGATGGATTTGTTAAAACGGGAACATGGCGGCAAGTTATATCGTCCGGCGGGTTGTCGTGAATGTCGTCAGGTGGGTTATCGGGGGCGGAGCGGGATTTACGAATTATTGACAACATCCAATTCGGTTCGGGAAATGACCGGGCGCAACGCTACGGCGTGGGAGATTAAGAAAAAGGTGCTTGGTGAGGGAATGAAGACGCTTCGTATGGACGGATGGCGAAAAGCCTTGCTGGGTCAAACTTCCGTTGATGAAATTGTCCGTGTTACAAAGCAAGACGAAATTGCCTAATCTTCACAAATGTACTATTTGGAATCATCGATTGGGAGGTTATGATTAGCAATTTGGTACTATTTCAGCGGAATTTTTTGATTAGATAAGAAAATCGAATAAGAACCTCATTTCCAACCTGATTTTTCCAAACAAAACAACCCCAGTAGCCAAGAACTCCATACACTATTAACCTCATTAAAAAGGTAAAAAATGAGGTGATGAGTTCGGTTTTTGGGGAAAATTATTTGCTAATGATGTTAAATTGGGCAAAATAGGAGGTTTGTCATGTGTTATTGTTCAACAAATGATGGAATTGAGGCGAAAAAGTGAAAAAAACTCTCGAGAGATAATTTCTATCTCTCGAGAGATAGCTTTCATCTCTCGAGAGATGGTTTTCATCTCTTGAGAGATAGGTTTCATCTCTCGAGAGATAATTTTCATCTCTTGAGAGATAGGTTTCATCTCTCGAGAGATAGGTTTCATCTCTCGAGAGATAATTTTCATCTCTCGAGAGATAGGTTTCATTTCTCGAGAGATGGTTTTCATCTCTCAAGAGATAATTTCCATCTCTCGAGAGTTTTTCCGGATTTTATAACATATTTTTCCGGTTTTTGAAAATGCGGAATTCACCGGTATTCATGTCCTAACATGATACAAATCAAAGGTGTCTATTCAGTCATGTATTGAGCAACTGCGTAAAACAAACCTTATTTTTCAACCTGATTTTTCCGAACAAAACAACCTCAGTAGCCAAAATTTCCTCATAAAATCAACCTTATTACCTTATTATCTCATTTTTTTAATAAGGTAATAAGGTTGTTGTAGTGTGGGGCAATGTTGCTACTAAGGTTGTTTTGTTTGGAAATAAGGTTGAAAATAAGGTTATATTGAAATATTCCACCGAATAAATACAAAAAATTTACCAAAAGGTTTATGCGGCGTCACAAGGTGTCTTGCCAACTAACCCACTCTTCGAGTAAAATAACGTCCGTCTCTGTTTTAATTGTTTTGGTTAAAACAGCTCCGGTAAGTCAAAAATTATTCGATTTAAAGAGGTTTTACTATGAAACATTCCCTGTGTTGTCTGTTGACGGTTTTGTTTTTTATGTTCATTGCTGTTGCCAATCTTTCCGCTCAGATTGGTGAATTTGGCGGGTTGCGGTTTCAAATTGTTCAGCCGGACGGAACCGCAATTAAACCGGCAGAACAATCCGAATACCGCTACAAAGATAAACCCGTAACGGTTCATGTAACAACAAAGTCCGAACATGCCGTTTTTGAAGTTTCATCACCGTTTTTTGAAACCGGCGAATTAAGTATCGGTATTGAAACGCCCGGTCAAAAAAAATTGGCGCGAGTTGTTACTTTTAAAACACCCGATCAAAAAAATTTGCTAATCGGTGCGGACTTCCAATTACCGCGATCACGAACAAGTATTAGTTGGAAAGGTTACTCCGCAACATTCACCGCTCCAAAACCGCGAAAAGAACTCGCTGTTACTCTGGCGGAATACGGAGCGGTTGATAAATGGAAAGATGTTACGTCCGTCGTAAACCGCCAACTGTCCGGCGGAGCGTTGAATTTTCAGGGAACAAATGTATTATTTGGCGGTGATCCGGCTCCGGGTATTGTCAAAAGTCTTGTTATCAATTACACGCTGGACGACAATGAAGAAATCGCAACCTTCGGCGAAAACGCTTGGGTTCGGCTTCAATACGATCCGAAAGATTATTTTTATCTTTTGACGCCCAAAGGTTCACCAACCTTCAAATTTGCTGTTGGGACAGAATAACAGAACCAAAGGTAACTGTCTGTTTTTATTAACCACAGAATACACGAAACACGCGGAAAAAATAATCCGCAGATTACGCAGATTTTACGATTAACAATTCATAAGGTCGGCAACCGCTCGCCGTAGCGGTTGCGCTTCGTTCCACCTACGGTTATGCACATCTTTCGTGTATTCGGCGGTTAATAAACAGACAATTACCTTTTTAACACATCAGCCTATGAACATTAGGAAATTATTCACAAACAGTTCCCAAAAACTCTTGGCGTCCACTTCAATTGCCAATCATCTAAAACCCCTCTTTTCAAAATGACAGCACAAACTTTTGATGATATAATGAAAATATTGGAGTCGAAAGTCAATTGGGAAACTCTTCATAATTTTTCATTACAAGGTATGGAAGAACGCTTGGAGGAATTACGCCAACTGCTTAAGTATTTAGGCGGACCGGAAACCCGTTACCGAACTGTTCATGTCGCCGGAACAAAAGGTAAAGGTTCAACCTGCGTTTTGCTGGAATCAATCCTCGTAGAAAATCATTGCCGTGTCGGACGTTTTTCGTCGCCGCACCTTTACTCCGTGCTGGAACGAATCGCCGTCAATGGAATTCCATGCAACGAAAAAGATTTTGCCGAATTGATGATACCGCTTTGCGAACGGATTAAAGCGTGGAAAGCAGAACTTTTTGAAAAATTAACCTATTTCGAACTGATAACACTTTTTGCTTTCGAATACTTCGCCCGACAACAAGTTGATGTGGCGATTTTTGAAGTGGGTATGGGAGGACGGTTGGACGCAACCAATACCTGCCGCCCCGATGTTACCGTTATTACAAGTATTAGTTTCGACCATATCGCCCAATTGGGTCCCACTCTGGCAGATATTGCAGCAGAAAAAGCAGGAATTATCAAACCGGGAATTCCTTTGGTCTCGGCGGTTCGAAACCCCGAAGCACATACAACTATTCGGAATATCGCCCGAAAACACTTCGCACCGGATTTTTTTCTGGGTGAAGCATTCAACATTCGCCGAACCAATTCTTATGAAAATATTCAAAAGAATTTTTGCTTCCAAACCGTTCCGAAAAAATTTCCGTTGGATTTTGAAATTAAAAATTTATCCTTAAATCTACTCGGTTCGCATCAGATACGCAACGCATCACTGGCAATAGCGGCGGCATTGCTATTGCACGCCAAAACAAGTCAGATTACACTAAACAAAGCCAATATTCGCCGAGGACTGCGGAAAGCGTATCTTCCTATTCGGATTGAAACAATTCGTTCCGCAAATACATTACCGGTTCTGGTTGTTGACGGAGCCCATAACCGTTCCTCGTTGACGGCTTTAATCAAAACTGTGAAAAAAACTTTTCCCGATAAACGGTTTGTCGTTATTTTCGGCGTTTCACTCGGTAAAGATGTTGAGGGAATGTTGACGGATTTAATGCGAAACTTTAAACGAATTATCCTGACTCAGTATTCCTCAAATCCGCGGCATTTTCCGCCGCAAGGACTTAAAACAATTGCCAGCTCACTGCCGAATGCCCCTGCCGGTGTGAAAGAAGAATTTTTCGATTCAACAGAAGAAAATTCCGGTATTTTATTACAGGAAGATTCCGTAACGCCGGATCAAAACCCGAAATCTCCCGAAAATACCAATCGCCTCGTTTCCCAAACAGCTCCCAATTCCGAACAAAAAGATATTCAAATAGAGATTATCGAGGATTGTCGGGAAGCATTGCGAACCATTTGGACGGAGGCAACTTCCAATGATGTGATTTGTGTTACCGGTTCCATGTTTCTGGCTGCCGAACTGCGTAAGTTTTTTTTCGAACAAATCTTAATCGTAAATAGTGAAAACATACCCGTTAGACAAAAAAATTAAAAAATATGAGCAGACATCGTTTTTTCAACACGACCGGACCGTGTAATCCTGAAGATCATTACATGCTTCCGCCGGCGGATCGTTTGGTCGGGGCTCAGTTGCCTCGTTATATCAAAGATAAATTGTATTGGGTTCTTCACGCACCAAGACAAACAGGGAAAACAACTTTCCTGCAAAGCTGGGCGCGTGAAATCAATACAAGCGGAGAAGGTGTTGCCTGTTATGTAACGGTCGAAAGATGTGATAGAGTTTCGCAAGCGGAGCTGGCAATTCCCGCGATATGCAGTGCAATTCGCGAAGCAGCGGAATGGAATGGATTACCGATTCCCGCAAATGATGATCCCAACCACTTTTCCATGTTGAGCAGTATTCTCAAAAACTGGTCGCAATTGGTTGTTCCCAAACCATTGATTGTTTTATTCGATGAAGTGGATGTTCTCGTTGACGAAACAATGGTTAGTTTTTTGCGTCAATTACGCGGCGGATTTGCTTCACGAGGAACCGGTACATTTCCCGTATCAATTGCGTTGGTCGGAATGCGTGATTTGAAAGACTATATTATTGCGGCAAAAGACGGAAAACCGGTTAATCCGGGTTCGCCTTTCAATATCAAAGCCGATTCGGTTCTTTTGTCTAATTTTTCTAAAGACGGTGTAACTAAATTGTTTGTTCAACGTACAACAGAAACCGGACAACAAATTACTCAAGAAGCTCTTGACTATGTTTATGAACAATCCAACGGACAACCTTGGATCGTAAATTCTTTATTTATGCGTGCAACACTTCGGATTCTTGATGCAGACAGTATGGAAACGGTTACGTTGGAACATGTTCGTCAAGCACGGGAACAAATGATCGAAGCCCGTGAAACTCATTTGGATTCATTGGGAACACGGCTTCGCGATCCGAGAGTAAAATCCGTAATACAAACGATTATTACCGGCAACAATACCCCATTGGGACGAATGAATCCTGACGTCGAACTGACTATGGATTTAGGTTTGGTAAAATGGAGTTCGAACACGGGTTTTACAATTGCCAATCCTGTTTATGAGGAAATTCTTACCCGTTATCTAAATTCGGAATATCACGATTCCATTCCGTCGCCTTCAACCTGGCAATGGCAAAAACCGAACGGCGAATTGGATATGGACAAATTATTGCAAGAGTTTCAAAAATTTTGGCGGCGTAATTCGGAGATATGGGAACAAAAATCGGATTATACGGAAGCGTTTCCGCATCTTTTGTTGATGGCGTTTCTTCAACGCGTTACCAATGGCGGCGGCAATATTGACAGGGAATATGCGGCAGGACGCGGTTGTATGGATTTACTGGTGGAGTATGCAGGCAAGAGTTATATTATTGAAGTGAAAATTATTCATTACTATAATACACCTGATACGGTCAAAGAAGAAGGATTGGAACAAATTCAAGGTTATCGTGACAAGATCGATTCATCGGTTCCTTCTTATTTAGTGATTTTTGATCGTCGTCCTCAAGCGAAAGAATTATCATGGGACGAAAAGATTTCATGGACGGTTGATGAAACAAGCAATGTAACTATATTAAGATGTTAAGATTGAATAAGATTAAGGGGAATTTTCGATGCAATCGTCTGTTGCTATTCTTGGAGCCGGATTAATGGGAACCAGTATTGCGGCGGCGCATCTTCGTTGCGGTTTTTCCGTACTTCTTTACGATTCGGTTGATTCGGTACTTGAAACGGCGTCGCAACGGGTTGCCGAAGAATTACGAATACAGAATGAATTGTTCCGAGAATCTTATTTGAAACTGAACCGGAATATCGAAGCCGTATTTTCCTGTCCGATTATTATTGAGACGATTACGGAAAAGTTCAAAGCGAAACAAAAACTTTACCGGCTCTTACAAGATACGGCAAACGGTCAAAAACCTTATTTGTTTTCCAATACATCGACGATTTCGATTTCACGTCTTGCCGAAGGTCTTGAACCGGATTGGCGTCAACGGTTTTGCGGTTTCCATTTTTTTCATCCGGTACGGCAACGTTCGTTGATTGAAATTATTGCGGGAGCGGAAACTGTTTCTGAAACTGTTTTGCAGGCGCGTGAACATGCCCGCCGGATTGAAAAACAAACGATTACGGTAGGCGATTGCCCCGGTTTTCTTGTCAACCGGATTTTGAATCCTTATTTAGATTCCGCGTTGAAACTTCTTGAGGAAGGAATTGATCTTGAGCGGATAGAGAATCTTGCAACGGAATTTGGGATGAAGATGGGACCGTTTCGAATAATGGATGAAATTGGTCTTGATGTGGTATTTCATGCCGGTTGGGTTTTATTCAAAGCGTTTCCCGATCGTGTTCACAATTCGCCGTTGTTACTAAAACTTGTTGAATTGGGTTGGTTGGGTCGTAAAACAGGTTGCGGTTTTATGTTGTATCCGAACACGGTTTCATGGGACGGTGTTAGTGTTACGAATCCTGAATTGCCGGTAATGATTTCCGGTTCAAATATTTCAGATGATGAAATTATTCAACGGCTTTTTGTTCCGATGTACGAAGAAGCGGTTCGTTGCCGTGAAGATGGGGTTATCAATGATTTTGCCGATGCGGATTTTGCTTCCGTTCATGCACTTGGTTTTCCGTCTGAAAAAGAAGGAATCGTTTCATGGGGTACGAAAAACAGTCAATGTCCGAAAAGATAATATTCATACAAAATTTGCCTGCGGATTTTTTTTCTAAAAGTTTAAAATCAAAAGGTAGGCAACAATGGATAAAAAACCTTCGGCAAAAAGTTTTCATCTGCTGTTACCTACCTTACTTGCAATTTATCGCAACAGTTACAAGCAATAAACTTATTGTTATTGTTTGTCGAGAACACGTTGGGCGCGTTCTTTAACACTGTTATTGGCGGTTTTTTCGATTACTTTTTTCATAGCATTCGCCGTTTGCGGAGATTTCCCCTGCAACTTTTCGCCAATAGCAACCGCTGTTTCCGATGCTTTTTCTTTGAATGTCTCATTGTCGAGATAGTTTACTGTAACATCCAAAACCTTCAACGACGGATTCCGTGTGAAAACGTCAAAAATGAGAACTTTGTCTTCATTACGATCGGCAAGATCATAAACTTCCCGACATATTTGTAACCGCCGTTCTTCCGGCATACTGAATTGACGGGCAAGCCGAATGTATCCGCGCAATCCGCGAACCTTAAACTTGTTCTCTTTCGACTCTTTCGCTAATTTCAGACACGCGGCGGCAACCAAATCAAGGTCTTGCGGCGAACGCCATTGACCAAGAATTGCCGTCGCTTTATCTTTCAATTCCGCGTCATTGCCCCACGCATGTTGGTTGACAATTTCTATCGCTTTTGCTCCGCCGATTTCTTTGAGCAAATCAAGAAGATTGATTTTCATTGCCGTTGAGCCGTTTGCAAACAGTTTGAGAACTTCCGCCGAAGCGGCATCCTGCGGCAAACGCGTACACGCCGATTTCAGTACAACAAGTATCTTTTCGGCTTCCTCATCCGACTTTGATTTGCCAAGCGCATCAAGAAGAATCGGCAAATCTTCAATCCCCGCCGTTTGACCAAGAGCATCAATCGCCGCTTGCCGAACACCGGCGTCGGAATCCAGTAAACCCTTTTTCAAAAGCGGATAGGCTGAAATAATCCGGCGATCTTCCACAAGACCAATCGCTTTGATTTTTGCAGCGGAATTACCTTTTTCGAGCAAACCGACAATCGCATCATCAATTTCCTTACCGGGTAGATTTCGCAACGTATTTTCGGCGGCATTGGCAACTTCCGGCAAATCCGTTTGATTGGCAGCCTCAATCAGAATCGGCAACACAGACGGATCACCGATATTACGCAACGAATCAATTGCCGCAACACGAACAGCAACATCGCCCGATTGAGCAAGTTCCGAAATTGCAGGAAGTGAAACCGTTTTGGATTCTTTGTCTTTGCGGTCGCCGATGGAACGAACCAGTTTTGCTTTCCGTAACGGATCTGATTGTTTGCCGAGTTGATCGACCATTGCCTTCGTAACAGCAACTCCGGCGGGAAGTTCACGTCCCGCTTTGAGACCGACACCGAAAAATTTCGGCGATTCGGAATTTAATTGCGCAACGAGTAAATCAATTCCGTCCAAACCGCGAACCAAAATTCCCCAATACAAAGCGGCTTCTTTTTGATACGCTTTAATATCGGCAGCCGCTAAAGCATCGTAGATTTTAACCGCTTTTTCTTTTTCGCCTTTGTTCTTAAAAATTTCGGCGAGCAGAAAACCGGAATCCGCCAAAGCCGGATCGAGCGATTTTTGTGTGAAAAATTCAACGGCTTCCTCTCCGGCGGTACAGGCATAAGCGTAACCGGCGGCTTTACGGACATCGAGGTCTTCGTGTTTCAGGAATCCTTTTGCGGTTGCCGCCGATTGGGGATTGCCCCGAACACCGAGCGAAGTCAGCACTCCGGCAAGCGCGGCAGGACGTTTAACCGTTTTTGTTGTTTCACAAAGAGCGGCATCGACTTCATCGCCCGGAATTGTTTCCAACGCGTAACGCGCATAAAAGTCTTCTTTTTCAATGTCCAGTTTTTCAACCAGAACCGGAACCGCCGCTTTTGTGCCGTACATTCCGAGCCGTTTGTACGCAAACATTTTGAGACGCAAAATATCATTTTCCGTCCCCGTCTGTTTCACAATGTTCAACATTGCGTTTTCATCGGTTGTTGAGAGGAGCATGTTGATAACATCGGCTCCTTTTTCCAGCAGTGTATCTTTCGGAACCTGATGCCAATCCGGGTCTTGCGCCCATGCCGAACAGGTTACAAGGAACGATACGATCAATAAATAGTAAATGTGTTTCATATTTGGTTAATAGTTGGTTGTTAATTGTTAAAGTTAAATTGTTAAATGTTAAAATTGTTAATCGTTTAAGGATTTGAGAGTAAATGAATCGTCATCGTTAAGTGAACAGCGCGGAATTAATCATGTTCGGATAAACCGTTACACGGCAAAAGTATTAAAAGTATCCGTTTTCGCAACAATTTGCTGCTGCGGTTCATGCGGTTCATGTGGTTCATAGTGATCCGCCGCACTTACCGAAACGATTCACGGCTCACTAACACCGCCATGGTGAACGCATGGCGCGGGTTCGGAGACGGTTGGCGGTTTCGACTTCGGTACCGTTGCCGATAAATTCTTCTTTGACCGGATCAAACTTCAAGGTGAATGATTTTGCCGAATCGGATAACTGCGCCGGATTAAGATCCCAAACAATTTTGGCGCAGTGCGACGCAATATGGGCATTGGCGGCAACATCGGCGTTGGAAGCGGGCTTTTTCCGTGATTTGACGCAATCCAAAAATTCCCGAATATGATTATCCGGCGAAGTTCCCGGCATTCCGAAGTATTTTAACTCTTTGCGGAGAGCGTCCGAAGAAACTTCCATTCGTCCCGAATCGCCGGTTTCGACCCAACCTTCTTCGCCCACGTATCTGGCGGAACAAGTTCCAAGACCGAGCCAGCCGTCATTCCGGCAAACAAGTTTAACTCCATTGGCGTAACGGGCTTCGACACGGGCGGTTTTTTCACCTTTTTCGTTATAAGTTGCCCAGTATTCAACCGGAACGGTATCATCGGATTGATTTGCCCATTGGCAAAGATCAACCGTATGGGTTCCCCATTCGAGGATTCCGCCGCCGTGGAAATCGTAAAATCCGCGCCAACCGCCGCCGATATAGGAGGCGTTGTAAGGACGCCAGGGACATGGACCGAGCCAGAGTTCCCAATCGACTTCGTCTTGAGTTGGTTCAGGTTGGGCGGGCAGCCAGTCGTGAGTTGTTCCGGGGCTGAGGGTGTTGGCATGAACTTCGGTAAGTTTACCGAGTTTTCCTTCGTGTGCTAATTTTGCCGCCAGTTGGAAGTTACCGATATTCCGGCGTTGTGTTCCGGCTTGAAAAACCCGACCGTAACGGTTAACGGCTTTTTCAACCGCTCGGCTTTCCTGAATTGTCAGCGACAACGGCTTTTCGCAATAAACATCTTTTCCGGCTTTTGCGGCGACAATAGTTGCCATTGTGTGCCAACGGTCACCGGTTGCGATAAGAACCGCGTCCATTTGGGGGTTGGCATCGTAAAAGTCAAACATGTTACGGAACATTGTGCAATCGTTGCTGCCGTATTTGGCGTCCGCCTGTTGTTTAACCCATTCCCGTCGGCTTTTTCGGATATCGCAGATGGAAAGGAAGCGGACATCGGGGTTATTCAGAAATACGCCGAAATCATGTGCGCCGCGTGCGCCGATTCCGAGTGCGCCGAGAATAACCTGTTCACTGGGCGGCACGGCTCCGTCTTTCCCAAGCACTTTGCCGGAAATGTAAAACGGAACCGCCGCAACCGCCGACATTGCAGCAGCATTTTTTAGAAATTGCCGTCGGCTGGCGGAAACAGAATTTTTTACCGAGTTTTCTACTGAGTTTTTTACAATCATCGTCTTTCTCCTATAATAATGGAACGAACCGAAGTGAGTCTTCGCAACTCAACAAAGAGACATAGTATAACCGAAGGATATACTTTTATGCAATAGCCGAAAAAAAAATTGGCGGGCAATTCCAAAAATTCGCAATCTTTTGGACAGTATCAACAGGATTTTATTGTTTTTTTATGTATTTATTCAGTCCTTTGCGGAGGCATTGGGTAAAACAAACCTTAATTCTCATTTTTGGACATACCTTTCGGCGGTATTTCTTCCGGTTTTTCCTTTTTCAGGAAGACCGGCGAAGATTTCTTGCCAAATTGCCCTGAAATTCGGTATTTTGGGGCAAAATCTTACCATTTTTACGTCTTTTGACGGGAAAAAAGAGGAAATAGGTATCTACCTTTCGCCAATAGGTAGGTACCTTTTACCAATTGGTAGGTACCTTTTACCAATTGGTACCTACCTTTTACCAATTGGTAGGTACCTTTTTGCCAATTGGTACATACCTTTTGTCAATTGGTAGGTACCTTTTACCAATCGGTAGATACCTTTTACCAATTGGTAGATACCTTTTACCAATTGGTAGATACCTTTTGCCAATCGGTAGATACCTTTTATCAAT
>JAITQV010000070.1 GCA_031288765.1 Planctomycetaceae bacterium | reverse complement strand
ATTCGCCGCACGATTTTATCGAATAATTGACTGTTAATCGGATCATTGGCAACACTGACGTTTCGGAATGACCATGCGGCGTGCAGAAAAACATAGAGCGATGCCAATAGAATTGACGCGCCGGTACGAATAATTGTTTGCGGTAAAAATTGGAGGTTGAAAAAGGCGTGCCAGAAGTTTCCGGTTTCGCTCCAATTTGCGAAAAGCCCGCGTGAATCAAGCATGAAGGCGGTGATGCCGGTAATGAGTACAAGGCTAATCCATGCGGCAATCGCGTAAATCCAAGCAATGGCGATATGTGTTTTTTCCGGCAGGCGAGTCCAGAAATAATACATGAGGAATGCGGCGGTGATTTCGATAATGAAAAAGACCCATTCGATTGCCCAACCAAAAACGAAGGTTCTTATGAGCATTTCGGTTGCGAGCGGCGATGCCAGTGCGATTGTCCACCAGATTCCGACGCCGGTGATGGCGCCGAACGCAACCGTTAGGAGAACGAAAAAACGGGCGTGATTATGCCAGTAATCACGATAGGGTTTATCTTTGGTTTTGACGGCAAACTGATTTTCCAGTGCAATCAAGATACCGCCGCCGACGGCATAATGGGAAACGAATACATGAACAACGGCAATGATCGCAATAAGCATGGGAGCCGTCAGACCGGGAACATACCACCAGGGATAATACATTTTATTTTACGATTGAAAAAGGTTATCAATTTCCTGCTCTACCGCAACGGAAAATACACGGAACATTTTCTTCAATATTTATACAACATTTTATACAACAGGTTGGTATTGTCAATTGACATTTTTTTCTCCACTGCTTTTCTTTGCTTCTTTTCTCCGCGTTGAGTTCAAGAGTTGGGTTCTGTTTGTTTCGGCTACTATACACTGTTTTTGGTTTATGTTAAATTGTGCATGGGGACGATGAGTTCCTTTTTATAAAAATTTTCACAACTTTTTTACGGAGAAATTTTATGACTTTGACACGCCGTCATTTTTTATCTGCAACAGCCTTAACCGCTGCTGCAATTTCAATTCCGGCTCCTGCCGTTTTGGGCGCAACAAAAGAGAAAAAATACCGTGTTGCTCTTGTTGGAAGCGGAGGAATGGGAAAAAACAATTTATACTCGGCAATCACAACAAAAACTGTTGAAACGGTTGCGTTGGTCGATGTTGACCGGAAACATTGCGAATCCGGGTTTGAAATGGTGAAGAAAAACACGGGGGAAGAACCCAAATTGTTCAATGATCATCAGGAAATGTTGGAAGCGGTTAAGCCGGATATTGTTATTGTCGCAACGCCGGAGCATTGGCATCCGTTGATTACTATTGACGCTTGTAATGCCGGTGCTCATGTTTATTTGGAAAAACCGATTTCCCACACGGTCAATGAAGGAATTGCGATGCTCAAAATTGCGCGGGAAACCGGACGAACGGTTCAGGTTGGAACACATCGCCGTTGTTCCACAGCAGGAATTGCGGCAAAAAAATATATCAAAGAGGGAAATATCGGCAAAATCGGAATGGTGCGGGCGTTTGTGCATTACACCGCATGGGGCGGAAAAGACAAACCCGCTCCTGATGTTCCCACTCCCGAAGGACTTGACTGGGATCGTTGGTGTGGTCCTGCGCCGTTGGTTCCGTTCAATCCCAAAATACATCCGGGCGGATTCCGGCAATTCCTTAATTACGGTACCGGACAACTCGGCGATTGGGGAACGCATTGGATGGACATGATTCTCTGGATCATGGACGATCAGGAACAATTCCCGTCTTCTGTTGCATCGAGCGGGGGACGTTTCCTCTGGCGCGACAACACCGATGCACCGGATACACAATCGGCATTGTACCGATTCGACAATTACATGGTCGAATGGGAACACCGTTGTTATGCCGGCAACGCCCCCGAAAAAGAACACATTGGAGTTTATTTTTACGGAACAAAAGGAACGGTGCATATTGGAGACGGAACTTGGTGTGTGTTCAAAAATCAGAACAAAGATGCCGCTCCCGAAACACCGGAAACTCCAAACAACGAAGGAAATATTCAGGTTTTATGGCGGAATTTTATTAGTTGTATTGAGAATAAACAGAAACCGATATGCGATATTGAACACGGACATCGTGCCACGACAATGGCTTTACTCGGCATGGTATCGCTCAAATTGGGACGAAGTATTGCATGGAACGGCGAAAAACAAACAATTCCGAATGATCCCGAAGCGGTAAAACTCCTCTCAAGAGAATACCGTAATCCGTGGAAATATCCCCAATAAACTAAGGTGAAGTATCTATTCGGTTAGGTCAGCAACCATTCGCCTATTTTACGATTAACAATTCATAAGGTAGGCGACCGTTAGCCGATTGGGAACCAATTTAACGACGGTAATTGACAATATTTTTGTTTTGGTTTCCGTCCGCCGACAAATTTCCCGGTCGGCTGACGCCGACGCAATCGCTCGGCGAACGATTGCCTACCTTATGATTGCCCAATTTTTCGGTTGTTTTTGTTTTTGGGTAGGAAATTAAAAGGTAGGCGGCGTTGTAGTTAATAGTTTAGAGCGAATAGTTAATAGTTCGCATGCGGATTTAACATCTTGCAATAAATTCTCCGCTTGCGACACTATTAACTATTCACTCTAAACTATTAGCTAAAATCTATTGCCTTTTCAGGGTTTAGGAAAAGATGAAGTTTTCTTGCGTCATTGTTAAACAAAGGACTGAATAGATACGCAAAGGATAGAAATTTCCAAAAATCTTACCGTAATCTGTTTTGGTACTCTTGACCATATCCT